>JANYBI010000017.1 GCA_025360875.1 Lentisphaerota bacterium | reverse complement strand
AAGGAGGTAAAGCGCCAAACGGAAAACTATCGGGACTTCAAGGAGATGAGTCTCGAGCTTGTTGACTTGTCGCTCGAACTGGCTAAATTAACGGATAAAGAGTCTGCTTCTTGAAAGCAAGAAATCGGTACTCTTGAGTATTAAGGATAGGAATTTTAACATGAAATACCCGCCGATAATATCGAAGTTCCCGCATTTCCTGCATGGTGGAGACTACAACCCTGACCAGTGGCTTAAGCATCCGAAGGCGATAGACGAGGATTTCAGGCTGATGGATCTTTCCGGATGCAATACCTTTTCCCTGGGGATATTTGCCTGGACAAGCTATGAACCGGAGGAAGGGAAGTTCAATTTCGACTGGCTCGACATGATAATGGACCGGCTTGCGAAGAAGGGATACAATGCGATACTAGCGACTCCGAGCGGTGCGCGGCCCGCATGGATGGCGATGAAATATCCGGAAGTCCTCCGTGTAAGCCGCAGCGGTCTCCGCGAGACATACAACAACAGGCACAACCACTGCTGGACGTCTCCTGTATACCGGGAAAAAGTCAATATCATAAACACCAAACTTGCCGAACGCTACAAGTATCATCCGGCCCTCGGGGCATGGCACGTCTCCAACGAGTATAACGGTGAATGCCTATGCGACCTCTGCCTTAAATCCTGGTATGAATGGCTCAGGAAAAAATATAAGACCATTGACAACCTCAACGAATGCTGGTGGACCTATTTCTGGAGCCATAACTATACGGCCTGGGAGCAGATCGATCCCCGCGACGGATGTGTTGACGGGCTCAGGCTGGACTGGGCCCGTTTCATCACATGGCAGTGTTGTGATTTCATGAAGCACGAGATTGTTCCTCTCAAAAAACTTACACCTGCCGCCAAGGTCACAGCTAACATGATGGGATTTTTCAACGGGCTTGACTACTGGCGTGTGGCTGAGGTATGCGACTTCATCGCCGACGACTCATATCCCTCCTGGTACAAGCCCGACGACAATTCCGACACAGGTTCGTTCCAGGGGATGGCCCACGACATGCACCGTTCGATGAAGGGAGGGAAACCGTTTGTCCTGATGGAATCATGTCCCAGCGCGACCAACTGGCAGCCATACCATCGTCTGAAACGGCCGGGCGTCCACAAAAGGGAAATGCTACAGGCAATAGCCCACGGTGCCGACGCTACGATGTATTTCCAGTACCGCAAGGGGATGGGATCCTGCGAGAAATTCCACGGTGCGGTAATTGATCACGTCGGTCACGAAAAAACACGTGTCTTCAAGGAGGTCTCGGAAATTGGGAAGATCCACAGGAAACTGGATGCCGTAATAGGAACTTCAACGAAGTCCGAGGTGGCAATTGTCAACGACTGGGAATCTAATTGGGCTCTCGATTACTCCGCGGGACCTACAAACGCGTCCAAGAAATATATTGAAAACTGCCATTCCATGTACAGGACATTCTGGAA
This sequence comes from Lentisphaerota bacterium, assembly GCA_025360875.1. GTDB lineage: Bacteria > Verrucomicrobiota > Lentisphaeria > Victivallales > GWF2-50-93 > GWF2-50-93. The sequence continues at coordinate 9,932 of JANYBI010000017.1, read as the reverse complement.
ATCCGGAGTTTCCGTGGATGTGATTGAAAGTACCTGCTCCTTTGACAAATACAGGCTACTTGTGCTTCCGATGCTTTTCATGCTGAAAAAAGGTTTCGCCGAGAGGATAGATAAATTCGTGTCGGACGGAGGAACTGTCATTGCAACTTACCTTACCGGTATCGTGGACGACCACGACAGATGTTTCACGGGCGGATGGCCGGGCTGCGGACTTCGCAAAGTTTTCGGATTATGGAATGAGGAAATTGACGGAATTACGCCTGACGACAAGCAGCAGGTCGTGGCTGTCAAGGGAAATGAACTGAACCTCAAAGGCAAGTTCGAGGTATATGACTATTGCGAGAGAATCCATCTGGAAGGAGCTAAGGTGCTTGCTGTCTATGGCAATGATTTCTATTCCGGAGAGCCGGCGATAACGGTCAACAGGCATGGAAAAGGCAAAGTCTATTACATGGCCGCCAGAACTGAAGATGATTTCCTGATGAAGCTGTCATCAGCAGTAATGGAGGATCTCAAAATAAGGAAAATTCTTCAAAAAACTCTGCCTGATGGAGTAACGGCCCAGATGAGGACCGATGGAAAGAGGGAATTTGTATTTGTCTTAAATTTCAAGTCCAAAAAGCAGACTGTTGATCTTGGAAAAGAGAAGTTCAAGGACATGCTGACCGGTGAGACCGTAAAGCATAGTCTGAAGCTTGAAGCCGACGGTTCGGCAGTTTTGGAGAGGATTTTCTAGCCCTAATATTACATGGAATTAGATCAGTTTCAGATTGTTCCTGAGGTTGTTGCGGATCCTTATGATCTTATGGAAAGCTGTTTCGACATCTTCCTTGCTGGGTACTGAAGTACCATACTCTATTTTAGAATAGATGAAGAAAATCACCAGCACATCTTTGCTTAGGCTGTAATCAAGCCTTTCCAAGGAAGCGCCGTAGTTGAAGAGTTCCATGTTATGTTCCCTTTTCAATCCTGAGACATCGAGAAGTTCGCGTGTTATCCTGTAACAGATATTTATGTTGTGTTCCGGATGTTTCTCGGAAAACCTTTGAAATCTCTCGATTATTCCAAGGCATTTCCTTATCCTTCTTCTGCGCCTCAGGAAAAGCCTGAATTTTAAAAATGCCCGGTATGAGGCATATGCTCCCAGGACAAGAAGCATCATCAACAGGCCCTGGAGGCCTACAAGCCAGAACAAAAAGCTTTTAACTCCTTTCATGAAGAGATGCAACATAACGGAAGCGTTGTGCTTCAGATCATCATATATGTCCTTGAGATTCTGGAACCTGCTTTTTCCAATATTTTCCTCAGGATATGGACTCTCTCCTGAAATTTTGCTTATGGTACTTTTGAGTTCGTCCCTGTCAATCGGGATGCTGGCGGCAATTTTCTGGATAACATTAGGTTGGATTACGTCATTTCTCTTGGAGTAAGGTTCATTTTTGGCTCGAGGTTTAAGTGATGCGAACGCCTTTGTGTGATTTGTCAGTTCCGGAGGCGTCAATTTCCATTCGTCGCCGAAGGGATCCTTGAACGATCCCAATATAAGCGGGCTTGTCCTGGATATCACCTGTCCCGGAGGAGTTCCGTCGAAAGTCAGCCATCCTTTTCCTTCAATGAAGAGCTGTGTCCATGCGTGTGCATGGTATTCATAAACCTCGAAGACATCATTCAGAGTATTGTAGTTGCCAGGCGAAAAACCAAGTGCGAGGCGCGAAGGTATTCCTGCCAGTCTTGCGATGACCGCAAGAGAAGTCGCATAATGCTGGCAGTTGCCCTCCTTCATCTCAAAGATGAAATAGTCGGCTATTTCCCTGTCTTCCGGCACCTTTGAGGCGTCCATCTTGTATTTGAAATTGTTCCTCAGATAATCACGGAGTAGGATTGCCTTTTCATATTTGCTATCGCCTTTGGAAGTAATTTCCGAAACCAGATCCCTGAGCCTATTGCTTATCAGATCCTTTGGAATATCGAGATAATGCTGCTTCTTGAGATTTTCATACCACAGATGTTCTGGCTTCAGACCCGGTAATGCGGTTTCAGAGTTGAAGTTGACAGAAATTACGGAATATGAAAAAGGGACTTGTACGGATTCAGGATTAAGGAGTTTGCAATTATAGAAAGTATTTTCCGTCCTGTAGTTTGTGTTGAACGGAAACTCGAAATACCTCGGCATGTATGCTCCATAGAGAACCGGAGAATACAATTTTACGATATTGAATTGCTGTATGATTGACGGGCCAGCAAACTCCTGGAAGGCGTTTTTGATTTTCTGGGTCTTCATTTCCCGGCTCGCATTCCATTTATGCCCGTCATATACGTCATACAGGGATCCGAGCCAGTACATTTTCACTGGAGATTTGACCCTGAAGACCAGATCGTTGCCGGGCTGTCCGCCGCCGTTGCCGTCCCCATCGACTTTATCCTGGGATTTGGCGTTGTCGGCCACTTGTTCCCCGTTTCCCATGGTGGAGGCTCTTTTATTGGATCCCCGGGCTGTTTCTCCTTGTTCAGATTCCCTTTTAAGTTCGGGTTTGAACCACTTGTCATATTCAGGTGGCATATAGTTGGAGTTTTCATTCATGAAGGATGTGGGCACGAATCCGACTCCGGTTTTCGAGGCGGCAGGGAAAAAAGTGCAGAAGTAAATCCAGAAAATGACAACCAGAATGGAATGCATCAGGAAATATGTCCAGTTCATCTTAAGGGGTTTGAGCGAAAACCTGATTGAATTGTCTCCTGATAGGGATACGAGTCTGGATGAGTATGCAAGCAGCAGCCCTGAACCAAGGATAAGAGGAAGCAGATATATGTATGCGTTCCTCGGGAACACTGAACCGCATATTATGAGTATTACTCCAATGATGCACTGTATCCCGTAATCTTTCATGACCAGAGTTATTCCAAAGCCCACCCCTATGATACAGAGGAATTCTATAAGGTACTTTTCAACTGTTATATGGCTGGATGCCTGAAAGATCAGCCATGTCATTGCGAATACCAGGATCAGGATCTGTACTATTTTCCTCGCGTTCAGGCTGAATATTTTCCTGCTTATGAAAATTGAAATTCCTGCGGCCATGGCTGACAGGATTACCACATGCGACAAAACAGGATTCCCATACTGCCATATCGCGGAAGCCGCTGCAAACGCAAAGAAGGCGTTACACAGGAGGTGGATCACCGTCTGTGACATATTGTAGGACTTCTTTACTGAAGCTGTTTCAGCCATATGTCAGAACCTTCGAAATGTTTGAATTGATGTCGATAATTCCTGGAGGGATAACCGTATATTTGGAATAGGAAGCCTTTGATTTGTTCGATATCTGATACGGCGCGAAGAAGTTCTCCATTGGCGCGGAAATCCACCTTATGTCGACTCCTCTTTGCATCATGAAATCAAAATGGTCTGAAAGCTTCTGGTTCTCGGAAAGTGTCAGGCAATATAGGATGGAGTTTGGAGGAGCTGCGGATTCGGCGGTCTCCATGAGATGATCCAGGCTGACAGACGAAGTCTGGATAGTTGACAGCATATCAAGTATCTCCCTTCTCAGTCCGGTGCCGGTTCCGCGGAGGATCACAGTCTCTCCACTTCTTCCGTCGGAGGAAATGAACATTATCCGGCAATACATTCCACAGACGTAGTTGCAGATGGTCGCCGCCGTCTTCACGAGATATTCGAAGTTGTTTGTCAGCGGATTAAGCCCTGTTCTCCTCTTTTCACTGTCTAGAACGATGCAAAGCGTCACAGTGGAATGGGACTCGAACTCGCGCACCATCAGTTTTTTCAGCCTGGCCGTGGCTTTCCAGTGGATGAACCTCATGCTGTCGGAACTCCTGTATTCCCTGACACCGAAAAAATCCTCTCCGAGTCCCGATACCCCGATAGGCTTTCCTGAGGTCGACGCCTGGATCGTGTTTTTCCTGAATATAGGCATCCATGAGACAGGGAATATTTCAGGATAGACTGTGATCTCCTCTTTTATCCTGAAGGATTTTACCCTCCTGAACAGGCCTGCAGGATCACCTCCGATGATATAGAGCTTTTCAAGCTTGTATGTGCCTCTCCTAACCGCATTGAATTCACGTTTGATGAGCCTGGTTTCTCCAGGCATCAGCGGCTCGACAGCCACGCTACCAAGCGGATTATCGGAGAAGAGGAGCTTCTCACGTATGACAAAAGCCTGTCTTGTAAGCTTGCCCATGTTCCTTACAGTCACGGGAAGTATTATCCTGTCACCGGCACAGCAGTCCGAACCCGGACTCCTCCATATGTCGATTTTCCTGATGGAAAGGATGGACATTGCGAAACTCGCCGCAAGGACCGCGAAAAAGCAGGCCGCTGTCAGCCCTGTGGCCATGTTGATGTTGGCCAGGGAAACGCCCAGCGAGGCCGTGCACATGAAAATCATTGTCCATCCCCTTGCTGTGGGCGAAAATGGGAGCATGTGAAAACCCTCTAATTTGGATTGTTGGATGAGTGGAAGGATGTATCTTAAATCAATAATACATCAATCCATACTACTATCCGTCATCTTCTTGTTTTTTATGCACGTTTATAAATCCGAAGCACGAAACTCGAAATTCGAAACAAGCTCGAAATAAAAGAAAACTCAATTCTGGAATAATGTTTGAAACATTTGAATTTTCCTCTTTGTCTCGAATTTCGACCTGTCCGCCATAGCTTCTTTGCGACGGCGGATATTCGGATTTCGAATTTGGTTGCGGCGTAAGCTGCTCCAGGTTATTACAGTTTCTGTTCCTCTTCCTTCACGGGTATCTTTTCCAGAATATCCTTCAGCACATCGTATGTGTTCTTGAACTCGCCCTGAGACCGGAGCTTCATGGAGATCCTGTGTCCGAGGACAGTCGGGACAAGTTCACATATGTCCCTGGGTATCACATACTGTCTTCCATGGTATGCCGCAAGACTCTGCCCCGCCCTCATAAGAGCCAGGGAGGCCCTCGGACTGCATCCGTTGGAGAGGGATGGATGTTTCCTGGTGGCATCTGCAATATTGAGGATATATTCCTTTACAGGTTCCGCTACGTGGACCTGTCGGACAAGTGAATGGCACTGGAGTATTTCAGTCGCCTTGACAACATATGAGATTTCGTTCAGGGGATGTTGCTTCATCTGCGTTGTCAGGATTTCCTTTTCAGAATCCTTCTCGGGATAACCGATTGAGATCCTCATCAGGAAACGGTCCAGCTGCGGTTCGGGCAGGGGGTATGTCCCATGGTAGTCAGACGGGTTCTGGGTCGCTATCACGAAGAAAGGCTTAGGCAGGACATGCGGCTTCCCGTCAATTGTCACTACCGAATCAGACATGCATTCCAGCAGACTCGACTGTGTTCTCGGAGTCGTCCTGTTGATCTCGTCGGCGAGTATGATATTTCCAAACACCGGTCCCGGAATGAAGCTGAAGTCCTTCATGGCATCGTCATAGATGTTGATTCCGGTGATGTCCGAAGGCATCATGTCGGGGGTGAACTGGATCCTCTTGTATGTGCCCTGGATGGATTTGGCAAGCGCCTGTGCAAGTATGCTCTTGCCGACTCCTGGAATGTCCTCTATCAGGAGATGTCCGTCGGCGAACAGGCAGATGATCACGTTCCTGACAACCTCGTCCTTGCCTTTGAAAACCCTTTTGATGTTGGTCTCAATCCTTTTTGTCATGAGTGTCATGAAGTCAGGAGTGTAATATTCCGAAGTCTTCATGCCGCTTTGGCGTTTGATGGACATGGTGTCAGTGTCAACAGCCAGGTCGGTATTGTTGAATACGAACACATTTCCACCGATCTGGACTACGTCCAGATGCTTAAGCTCGTAGCGGCCTTCAATAGGCGTGGAATTCACGAAAGTCCCGTTGGAACTTCCAAGATCCTCGATTATTACGCTGATACCGTCATTCGCTATGCGCGTGTGCTTTCTCGACACGTCGCCGGAGTCGAATACAAGATCGCAGGACGGATCACGTCCAATGATGAACTCCCCTTTGTTGAGCTTTATTTCCGACTGCTTGTTGTAGCCCTTCTGGACATTCAATGTTGGCATATGTGCAAATCCTTGTTTTTAGTGGAGCCGATGGCTCATGGATAATACGGAACAATATATTATTTCTTACTCCTGACGCAATTTTAATATATCCTGTTTCTTATCCTGCAGCTGCAGTATCAGCCTGCATTTGGCCTCGATAGGATCGTATTCACCGTTAATATTATAGGCGCTCCAGCCGGGCAGCCAGTTAATCAGAAGGCAGAGCCAGCCGGAATATCCATAGCTGTAATAACCTATTGTCATCGGATATTTCTCTTCTCTTCCCGAGGGCTCAATTGTAAAATCATAACCCCATTCAAGATATGTGAACATTGGAATTACACCAAGGGAAAGGGCATAGAAGGGGATTGTCACCATCATCGGTATCCTTGTCTTTTGGAAAGGCTCGATGTATTCGATGGTGAAATCCGGCTTGTCTACAAGATCCTGCGTGTAGTTTATCTCTTTTACGTAGTCTGTCATTTCAAAATAAGTTTGCAGACCTTCGGCATATTTCTGAAGTTCTTCATCTTTTTCGTATACAATTCCTATCACTAGTCTGTCATTTGTGTTCTTGCCTTTTCTTGCTTTTGCAAGCACCAGCAGAAGCTGATCTTCATCTGGGGTTATCATGGGAACTGTCTTGACGGATGTGCAACCGGATCCAGCGAGGAGAATAATGAAAATGATAATTATTGATGCAATGTATTTCATAAATTCCGGAGCGCCGGCATCTTGCCGGCAATTTTTATATTCTTTCAATATGGACGGTCAATTAAGATTAAGCCGGCAAGATGCCGACGCTCCACTATTATTTTCCTGCTGCTGGATACCCAACTGTCTGTGCCAGGATTATTTTCTTCTCAGCCGGAAGCTTTAACGCCTCTGCCAAAGCCTTTTTGTCGCCAATCAAGCCGCGGACAACCGTTGCCAGACCCTCTGAAGCACAGAAAAGGTAGACATTCTGGCTGATGAATCCGACATCCGCAAACGCATAGGTCATCTGTTCTTCAGGAGAAACATTTGTCATCTTTGTAGAGTCTGCTACAAATACAAGATTGAGAGGTGCCGTGGCGACAAAATCCTGCGTGCCGGTCTTTTCCCTGATATCCCCTTTCGCAACCGCCTTAAGGCTGTTGGCCTTAGGATCGTAGAGATATGAACCTTTCTCAAGGACAACATAGATGTCTATTTCCTGCCAGTTCATTGTCGAAGGCGCAGTACGCTTACCATCTGTACGGTTTATGCCGTTCGCCGCCCAGAGGAGGTCTGAGAGAATTTGCAGAGACAGCTTCTTTGTGTCGTATGCACGTGAAGTATGCCTTTCCTTGAGAACCTGCATAAAAGGCTTGCCTCCTTCCATCTTCGGCGCCGGAAGCGCTATGTCCTTCAGATCCTGGGCCCCTGCGAAATTCGCAAATGCCATCATGAAAACAGAGAGTAGAACCAATTTTGAATTCAATGATTTCATAAAACTATCCCTTCTCTTTTATGGATATACTTCTTTGCACTGTAATTTATCTGCTGAACGCTGAGCATTACTTGTCTCTCCAGGAAGCAAAGATCTCCTTGGTAGATTTATACTTTTTAACTCCTTTGTTTTTCTCAACCTTCTTGATTGCATTGATAGTGCCCCGGTTCCTTATGTCGTCAAGGGAATCAATTTTAAGGTAATTATCTTCAATTTCAGGAAAATGCCTTTTGAAAAGCTCCTTGACATAAAAGGCGCGTGTCCTGCCGGTCTTTATGGCAAGTATCTTCAGCCTGTTCTCATATTCCGGCAAACGTACTGCAAGCATTGCGGCTCCTTATCAGTTATTTGTAAACATCATATGACGTAGTATACAACGTATACAATATTATGCAAGGGAAAAGTTTTGACATGCAAATGCGCTCTATGAAGTACTTTTATTTTGTAACTGCCTACAAGATGGTATATTAAAAAAAGTAAATGAGCATATGAAATCAATTATATCCATCTTGTCTATATTGGGCTTAGCATTCAATCTTTCAGCCTCCTGGGACTTCAAGGACGATTTTTCAAGGTATAAGGATGGAAGCGACGGGTCGCCAGCATGGGAGACTTCCAGCATCAACTGGGAGGTGCAGAACGGATCATTTGCCAATTTTGATCCAATAAAGAGCTTTGCCTATCCAAGTAAGGTCCAGTCTGGGAAAAAAGTCACTGTGGAAGCAAAGGTAACCATCGAATCTTCCCTGAAGGCAGACTGGAAGGTTGCTGGAGTGGTAATTGAACAATCCTCTGAAAACTACTGGCATTTCGCAATGGTCGAAGCCCCGGAAAACATGCAGAAGAAACATTTCATGGAACTTTCAGAAATGCTCGATGGAAACTGGAACGCACAATCCGCAGAAACTACAAAGCTTACAATGGTCGAAAGTTTAGGAGGAGATTTCAACTGGCAGCTTGGAAAAACCTACAAGATGAGGCTGGAAATGTCCGCCGCCGGGATCAAAGGGGAAATGACCGAATCTGATGGTACTCTTTGCGTACGGATTGTCTACAAGTCCAATGTTCGTGCGGTGCCTTATGGTCGTCCAGGATTAGACAATGGCGGGTTCAAGACCAAGTTCAGCAATTTCTCGGCAAAGGTTGAAGATATAGTGCCTGTTGAAAAGAAGAAGGAGGTTTTTCCACCGTGTATGATCTCTGGAGACAAGACGATTAAGGACAAGGCTACTGGTTTCTTCAGGGCAGGGCAGAAGGATGGAAGGTGGTGGATATTCACGCCTCAGGGTGAGGCTTTCTATGTCGTAGGAATCGACCATGTGAATTATAACGCAAATTGGTGCGAGAAGCTCGGATATGCTCCAATGCACAAGATTGTAGAGAAGAAGTATGGGAATGAGGAAGCCTGGAGCAAAGAAATCCTGAACAGGCTGAAGGATTGGAATTTCAATTCGCTTACAGCTGGACATTCGCCGTCTTTGCGGCATAAGGAGTTACCGCATACTGAATTTCTTAACCTTGGGACGGACTTTGCGTTTTCAGATACTCTTGTCCCGAAGGAGAACTGGACTGGATTTACGAATGTCTTCAATCCTAAATTCCAGATCTACTGCGAAAAGAAAGCCAAGCAGATATGCGAGGCTATGAAGGACGATCCATGGCTGATCGGATATTTTATCGATAACGAATTGGACTGGTTCGGGAAGGCGTTGAAAGGAGATCTTCGCAACTGGGCGCTGGGCAGGCCCGCCGAAGATCCTGCGCGACAGGCGGCGGAAAAATGCGATTCGGAAGGTTTTGTCAGGATGCTGGCTGAAAAATACTTTTCAATCACGACTGCCGCTATAAGGAAATATGATCCAAACCATATGATTCTGGGATGCCGGTTTGCTGGACAAGCCCCGGCTAACATCTGGGACATCTGCGGCAGATACTGTGATATTGTGACGGTAAATATTTATCCGCGAGTCGATTTCGAGACCGGTGACATGAGCAACGCTGAAAGCATGCTGAACAAATATTTTGAGTCAGCCAAAAAGCCAATGATGATAACTGAATGGAGTTTCCCTGCCTTGGACGCTGTTGACTCCGAAGGTAAGCCTCTGCCGTCTGTCCATGGCGCTGGAATGCGTGTAGACACCCAGGAACAGAAGACAAAATGCTGTGAACTGATGCAGGGCAAGCTGTTCAGCCTTCCATATATTGTTGGAAGTGACTATTTCATGTACGCGGATGAACCGGCACTCGGAATTTCCAGCGGATTTCCCGAGGACAGCAACTACGGTGTCGTAAATGAAAGCGACAAACCATACGAACTGCTTACCAGGATGTTTGCCAAACTTAATTCCCAGGTCTACCGGATACACGGCGGCCAAATGAAACTTGAAAAAACGGTCCAGGCGAAAACCGCTCCAGCTTTTCTTC
>JANYBI010000002.1 GCA_025360875.1 Lentisphaerota bacterium | reverse complement strand
CGAATCTCGCAATTGTCAAAGCAACAAAAAGATCAACCGCGAAAAAACGCTGATCATCCGAGATCTTCGCGAGGCTTACGGATGAGAAAGATACAACTCAAATCCCATTCGAAAATGCCTGCACTTCCTGCCATCCCCCTGCGTTCTGAATTTTATCAGACTGTCGCAGAAATACTCCGAAAAGCCCGTAGCAAGGTCTACCAGGCAGCCAACTTTACGATGGTCGAGGCTTATTGGAATATCGGAAAGCGAATTGTAGAGGAAGAACAACAGGGAAAGGAACGATCAGATTACGGAGCCTTTCTGATAAGCAATCTGTCCATCCGTCTAAAAGAAGAGTTCGGTACTGTATTCTCTGAACGGAATCTCTGGAATTTCCGTCAGTTTTGTCTCTGTTTTCCAATTGTGAACGCAGTGCGTTCACAATCTGCATTAAGACATATCCCACGCCCAAGCAAAGGGATATGCCCTACGGATGAAAATAATACGGGAAACATAGCTTTGGCTATGTAACTACAGAAGCAATTTTAAATCAGAAAATACAATAGATCCTATGCTCAAAGCCGATTTCCATACGCATACGAACGAGGACAACAGGGACCTGATCACCTACTGCGCTAAAGACCTTATCGACAGCACCGCGGACAGGAAATACGAGGTGCTTGCGATCACCAACCACGATATTTTCACATACACTCCCGAACTTATCGGATATGCCGCCGGCAAAGGAATACTTCTTGTACCCGGAATAGAATCGACTATCGAAGGCAAGCATGTTATAATTCTGAATCCGCAGCAGGATGTCGAATCTGTCAGGACTTTCGGGGATCTCAGGGAATACAGGAAGAAGCATCCGGAGATTTTTGTGATTGCGCCTCATCCATACTATCCGCACCTCAGGAAATATTCGCTGCAGTCGCAGCTGCTCAAGAACATAGACCTGTTCGACGGTATCGAATACTGCCATTATTACACTAGAGTATTCGACCGTTTCAACGCCATGGCGAAAAAAGTAGCGGTCAAGTACGGCAAGCCTATCATCGGCACTTCAGATTCACATCATCTCTTCCAGCTCGATAAGACATATTCCATGATCGATGCGGAAAAGAATGTCGAATCCATCATCATGGCACTGAGGAGCAATAGGATAGAGATCGTCAGCAGGCCGCTGTCATTCTTCACTTATTCGAAGGCGGTCGTCTTCATATTCTTTAAATTTTTCATCAAGAGGATAATTTTTCTTATGAGGCGGGAAAAACCCGCCTCATAAGAAAAATTATAAATTAAGGAAAAAGTAAAATGCCACAAATAATCAGTACAGAATGGGAATTCAGGGCCGTAAATCCGCGTGAGGACAAAATCAAACTCGGCGAATTCAGGGCCGCTTCAGTTCCTGGCGTGGTACATCTGGATCTCATTAGACATGGGGACATCCCAGAACCGTTCCTGCGGGACAACATCAAAGGCATGGGATGGTTCTACGGGGTCAGCTGGGAATACAGGACCAAAATTTCCCAGGTCGCTGCGGAAAAAAGATGCAGGATGGTTTTCGAAGGTATTGACACGATCTCCACAGTGAAACTCAACGGGGAAACCATCGGCAGTACCGACAACATGCATATACGCCATGAATTTGATCTCACCGGCAGACTGACAGGTTCCGAGAATGTGATTACGGTGCTGATCGAATGCCCGGTAAAATATGCCGATGAAAAATCAAAGACATCCGAATGCAAGGTCTTTGAAACTCCTTGCCATGGAAATCCTAAATTCCTCTATCCACATATAAGGAAAGCTGCATATGCCGCCGGATGGGACTGGCTGGGCTATGGAGCACCTTCCTCAGGAATCTGGAAGCCTGCATATTTATGTGTTGACAACGAACCTGTAATCCTAAGAAATACGAATTATCTGGTTTCTATCTCAAAAGATCTCAAGGAAGCTGAAATAACGGCTGAGATCGAGATTTCAGCCCATGAGAATACCGCAATCATAGCATCGCTGGAGGTTGACGGCATGGAGCTTCTCCCCGCCCATCTCATCCGCCTTGAAAAAGGGCTGACCAGAACTTTACTGCGCCCGATCAAAATCTTCAATCCCACGCTGTGGTGGCCGAACGGGCACGGAATTCAGAGCCTGTATAGGATGACCCTGAAGCTTTCACGGTCGACTGAAGCCGAAACAATAATTGACGAGAAACGCATCGGCATAAGGACTGTGCGGCTCCTGCAGCCTAAGGACAAGGAAGGACACAAGTTCATAATCGAGATCAATGGGCGTAAAATTTTCGCGAAGGGCGCAAACTGGATACCCAACGACGCATATCTTCCAAGGGTGCCACGGGAAAAAGTCCAACGCCTCGTCAACGACGCAGAGGAGGCCGGATACAACATACTCCG
>JANYBI010000664.1 GCA_025360875.1 Lentisphaerota bacterium | reverse complement strand
CCTAGCTGGAAGATTAGATCGAGCATCATATGCTTGTCCGTCAATGGAACCATGAGACCGCCTGCTCCCTCGAGAAGAAGAAGGTCGACATCTGTGCGGCGGATGGCGGTTTCATAAGCCCTGCGAATACGATTCATATCTATTTTAATATTCTCGTCAGCCGCAGCGAGGGCAGGGGATGCTGGAAGCCGGAAAGAGTAGGGGCATGCAATGTTTGCTGGTAATGCCCGTATGCCAGGAACAAGCCTTCTTATGGTATCAAGATCGGAAATCGAACTCCCAGTGCCTGTCTGGACTGGCTTCATGACCGCTACTCTTCTGCCTAAAGACGCTCCAAGGCCGGCGATTCCCGCAGTAACGATTGTTTTTCCTACGTCCGTGCCTGTACCTGTGACAAAATATGATTTTGAATTTTTTCCCGCCATATGAAAATTCCTGATTTCCATAAATATATTGCGTTTATGAGAATTAAATACTTGAAATAAGGATGTTGGGAATTTATTCTAAGAGACATTTTGTCGCCATATGCTTAAGGAGGTGCGGTAATGCCGCAGGGAAAATACTTTGACAGGATAATTGACAGACTTTCTCCGCAGGACAAGAGCAATGTCCAGGCGTACGTGCTCCGCCAGGTGAAGGAGAAGGGCTTTTTCCAGACCGTATTCAATACGATCCAGGAAGGCATAATCATCGTCGATAGGAATCTCATGATACGTTATGCCAACCGCGCCGCCATAGCCATGCTTGGCATACCGGAAAATATTGAAGAGCAGAAGATAGGCCGTTTCCTCAAGGACGTCGACTGGACTTCCGTACAGAAGACTGACCACGATGGCATTGAACGGATATCAAGGCAGGAAATAGAAGTACTATATCCGACTAGAAGGATACTGCTGTTCTATGTCCTGCCTCATGAGAAGGACAAGGACACGTCGATAATAATCATGCATGACGTGACAGAGGCCCGTGCCAGCACGATGAAGAAGATGGAATCTGAAAAGACCCAGATGATCTCGCTACTGGCTGCCGGGGTTGCGCATGAGATCGGAAATCCCCTTAACAGCCTGAACATCCACCTGCAGCTGCTTGGAAGGAAGTTGAAAAGGAGCAGGAAGAAGGATGATGAGGCGATCGAACTTCTTTCAGTCGCCGAGAAGGAAGTAAAGAGGCTCGACATGATCATTTCACAGTTCCTGCAGGCGCTCAGGCCTGCCATGCCTGTGATGGCCAGGGTCGATCTCAAACAGCTCATTGTTGAAACGCTGAACTTCATGCGGCACGAGATTGAAAGCAGGAATATAAATGTGGAATGTTCCTGGGCTGATGCATGCCCTGGAGTCCAGGGGGATGCGGACCAGCTGAAACAGGCGTTCTACAATATAATCAAGAATGCGATCCAGGCGATGCCGGATGGCGGAACGATACATATATCCTGCACTTACGATGAAGAGAAGATCGAGATTTCTTTCGCAGATTCAGGCAAGGGGATAAGCGCAGAGGATATCGCTGGCATATTCGAACCGTATTTCACAACTAAAAGAGGTGGCACCGGCCTCGGCCTGATGGTTGTCGAAAGGATAATAAGGGAGCATGGTGCCGAGCTTTCTGTCGACAGCAGTACGGACAAGGGAACTGTTTTCAAGATAAGGTTCCCGATCGCGGCAAAGAGAATAAGGATGCTTCCCGCCGCCCCTTCAACTGAAAAAATAAAAAACTGAGAAATCTGCTTATATGTCCAGAAAATACAGCATACTTATCATTGATGATGAAAGATCTTCGCGTGAAGGGCTGTCACGCCTTTTGAGACAGAGCTATGATGTCACTGTCGCTGAAGATGGTGCACGGGCTGTCAACATGATCAGGAAAAACAATTACGACATAGTTGTCACGGACTTGAAGATGCCCGGTGCTGACGGCATGGATGTGCTCAGGGATACTTTGGCGAAAAATCCGCAGCCGGTCTGCATAATCATGACGGCATATGGTTCAATACCCTCCGCAATCGAAGCCACAAGGGAGGGCGCTTTTGATTTCATACAGAAACCATTGAACCTGGACCAGTTTGAGCTTGTAATCAAAAGGGCTGTGGAGAAAAA
>JANYBI010000640.1 GCA_025360875.1 Lentisphaerota bacterium | reverse complement strand
CTTTTCTCCTGACATGACGCTATTCCTTGCCAACGCGAAAGCGCATGAAATGCTTCTCATAAGGCCTGAAAAGCACCAGAGCGACAACCTTGTCCTGGACCCGCAACTCGCATTCATCAACGAGGACGGATCGGAACTGTCGTTGAGTGAGATCATCTGCCGCCGGATTTTCAGCTCCAGAAAGGCGGCAAGAAACATAATAGCCGGCATAAGGAAACCTGATTCCCCTGTCCTCTGGACGCTGATGAACGCCTATCCTTCTTTCGATTATGTCGGGGATATCATGCAGGCGGTTGTCACATTCACCGACATCAGCGAACTTAAAACGGCACAGGAACAGCTCCTGAAGACCAAGAAAGATCTCGAGGATGCTGTCAGGACCGCCAACGAGTTTGCGGTGAAAGCCAGGGAGGCAAGCCAGGCCAAGTCCGAATTCCTCGCGAACATGAGCCATGAAATTAGGACGCCCATGAACGGAATAATCGGAATGACCGGCCTTCTCCTGGATACGGACCTTGCCCCTGGACAGAGGGAATACGCGGAGACTGTACGGATATGCGGGGAGACCCTGCTTACATTGATAAACGACATTCTGGACTTCTCGAAGGTAGAGGCCGGGAAACTTGAACTTGAGACTATCGACTTCGATCTGCGCGTAACCCTTGAGGAAATCAGCGATCTTCTTGCGATGAGGGCGCAGGAGAAAGGGCTCGAGCTTCTTTGTATCATCGAACCCGACGTACCTATGCAGCTCCGCGGGGATCCCGGGAGAATCAGGCAGGTCATCCTCAACCTGACTGGAAACGCCGTGAAGTTCACCTCGAAAGGCGAAGTCTCGATAAGAGTGCGCAAAATTTCTGAAACCATGGACAATGCCAGCCTGAGGGTTGAAATATCCGATACCGGGATCGGAATTCCTGAAAAAAGGATTCAGGCCCTGTTCGCGCCTTTCACCCAGGTTGACGCGTCCACCACGAGACAGTTTGGAGGGACGGGTCTTGGTCTCGCAATTTCTAAAAAGCTCATCGAGTTGATGGGCGGCAATATCGGAGTCAGGAGCAGGGAAGGCTCTGGCTCTACATTCTGGTTCACTCTTACTTTGGACAAGCAGCTGAATATTGTCCCGCAGCATAAATCCGTCGAGAACATATCCGGACACAGGATTCTTGTTGTCGATGACAATGAGACAAGCAGGAAACTGATGTCCCTGATCCTTGAGTCCTGGCGCTGCAGGCATGATGAGATAGCTACCGCGAAAGATGCCTTGAAAAGACTCGTCGAGGCCTTTGACAACAACGACCCCTATGAAATCGCCATCCTGGACATGCAGATGCCGGAGATGGACGGTGAAAGCCTGGGAAGGCTCATCGGGGATGATCAGAGACTGCAGAATACGATGCTTGTCATGCTCACATCTCTCGCCAGGAAGGGAGATGCGGAGAAGTTCAGCAGAATGGGATTTTCCGCCTACCTGACAAAACCTCTCAAGAAATCGAGCCTGTATGACTGCCTGGCCTCTCTTCTGGGGAACATCATTTCAAGCAAGGAAATCTCCAGAAACAACATCAGGCATCCGCTTCCTTCACATATGAAACCTAAGGCCCGCATATTGCTTGCGGAAGACAATATCACCAACCAGAAAGTAACAATTGCGCTCCTCGGCAAGCTTGGATATTCCGTTGACGCTGTCGCAAATGGAAGGGAAACCATCAAAACTCTGGAGACCATTCCTTATGACATAGTGCTCATGGACTGCCACATGCCCGAAATGGACGGTTATGAAGCCACACGCGTTATCAGGAGCGGGGAGTCAAAGGTCCTGAACCATGATATCATCATAATCGCCATGACAGCGAATGCGATGCAGGGGGATCGGGAAGAATGCCTCAAGGCCGGAATGAACGATTATGTCTCAAAGCCTGTCCAGCCGTCGGAATTCGCCGAAACAATTGCAAGATGGGTTCAAAAACTGCCAGTGAAAAAGCCGTAGTCTGCTTTTCCTATTTAAAATTTACCGGCTCCCCGAGTATCTCCCCCACTTTCGAAAGAAGGATTTTTTCAGCTTCAGCCACATCGGAAGTCCTTATGAATCCTCCGGCTGCGAGCTCGTGCCCTCCGCCATTCAGAAATCTTGCGATATTCGCAACCGGATACTTCTTGTCCTTCGATCGCAGTGATATCTTGAATCCGTCGTCCTTCCTGTAGAGGATCGCGGCAATCACGACATCCTGTATCTGCCGGAGAGATTCTATGACAGTTTCAGTGTCCTTCTTATCGACGCTGTTTGCTGCAAGGATTTCATCGCTGAGATATGCCCATGCGTATTTTCCTGAGAAAGCCGTCCGGAGATTCTTCGAAACAAGTTCCGCCTCCATCCTGATGAAATTGAGCGGCTGGGAAAAGAACATTGAGTTTATTATTCCGGAATAGTCTACTCCGATGGCGGTGATATCGGAAGCTGTCCTGAATGTCGCCGATTTCGTATTGTCATAGCGGAATCCTCCAGTATCCATGAGAAGTCCTATGAGAAAGAAAGATGCGGCCTTCTGCGAAATCCGCATTTCCGTGAAATCCCTGGAACTCCTGAAAAGAATTTCTGCCGTGGCTGCGGCTTCTGGGACGACGAAGTTCAACTTGCCGAAAAGCTTGTTGTCAGGATGATGGTCAATATTCGCCACAGGAAACGTCAGGATCTTCCCTTTCAGATCCTTGTCAATGCCAATCCTGTCAGTAACCGAAGTGTCGAGACATACTATCCATGAATAGGAGTCCAGGGCAGGCGCTTTTCCAACCGGGACTCCTTCCGGCAAATAGGAAGTGTAGCGCGCAGGCGGCGGTTCCGGAAGATATGCATCAGCCTTTTTCCCGTTTTCCCTGAGCAGAGTGAAAAGACCGAAAAGGGAACCGAGCGCATCGCCGTCAGGTTTCTCATGGGCCAACAGGAGAAAATTGTCATTTTCCCGTATGAAAGCTCCCAGTTCCGATGAAACATTTTTTGTCATGCGCTTAAAATAACACTTGCATCGCCAAACTCAATTCCTGAAAGGTCCTGAAGGGAAAGTCTGTTAACAATTGATTCAAATGCTTGCAAACGCTTCCGAAACGAGCTATCATATCCCTTACAACAAGTAAGGAGGATATTGCAAATGGCTACAGCTGTTATAACAAGCAAGGGACAGGTTACGATACCGATTGAGATAAGGAACCTCCTCCGTCTGGGAAAAGGCGACAGGATCGATTTCAGAATAATGAAAAAGAGGAATGTTTCGCTCACTCCTGTGACTTGCAGGACATCAGATGTTTATGGGATTTTGTCCGGAAAAACACGCAAACATGCATCGGATGAAGAAATAAAGCTGAAAATGGCTGCACATTTCAAGAAGAATTTCAAATGAAGGCAATAGATACGAACATACTTGTCAGATTCCTTGTAGGGGATGACTCATCGCAGGCGGAAATTGTGAGAAAAGTCTTTGAGAGGGCGGAAAAGCGTGGTGATGCGTACTTTGTCTGCACCACGGTAGTACTTGAACTGGTATGGGTGTTGGAATCCGTTTACGATCTTTCCGAGGATGAGATAAGGATGTCGTTTAAAAAAATGCTTCAGCTTCCGGTGCTAGAATTTGAAAACAGGGATATTATTGCGGATCTTGCCGAAGGCGACCGCAAGCATATTCTCGATCTTCCTGATCTGCTAATTGGACTCAACGCTAAAATCCATGGCTGTGATGCCACATTGACCTTTGATAAAAAAGCTTCAGCTTCCACTCTTTTTGAACTTCTCAATTGTTCTTGCTAACCCCTTGTAGTGGAATCAAATAGGCCTGACACCGGCAAGTTCGTGCCCCTTGTCGACTGTGCAGAGGCGCTTGAGCAGAGGATCCGTATTCACATGTGCCGCAACTACTTTTCCAATCACAAGGGCGCAGTCGCCGGGTTTAATTATGTCGATCATCTCGCACTCGAAGTTGGCAACTGCGTCGGAGAGGAGAGGAGCCTTGACCTTCTTGGCGCTTTGCGTGTTGAGACCCGCCTTCGCTATCTTGTCGACTTCATCGCCATGGCAGCTTCCGGCAATAAGTGTTTCATCCTTCATGAATTCATGAGGATAGGCTACGACAAACTCCTTAGTCTCCCTGATAAGTTCGAAGGTGTGGGAATCCTCATCTATGCCTAGGATGAACATGATAGGCTCGCCAGATGCTACGCAGATCCAGCCTACGGCCATCACATTTGGTTTTCCATCCTTGCCACGGGAAGTGACAAGCACGACCTGTTCAGGATATTTGCGTTCTATGGCCTTGTCGATATCAACATGTCTCTGCATAAGTCCCCCGGAAGTAAAAGATTTGAATCAGGTTCCACCCTTTTCAATATCAGAAATTATGGAAAGTACGCGGTCTCCCTTCGCAATGCTGTCGTCTATTATGAATTCAAGTACCGGCGTATATTTCAAGATAATGTCCTTGGCGATCTTCGCCTGGAGATGATGGCGGTGCCGTTCAAGGTTGTGAATTATTTTCTCCTTGTGGGACTCAAGTGTCTTGCCGAGTATGCTGATGAAGACCTTGGCGTGCCTGAGATCCGGAGAGGTCTCGACATTGCTGACCGTGACCAGGCAGTTCTCAATGCGCAAATCAAATCTTTCAATCAGATCCGCTATTTCCCTCTTGAGAAGCTCGTTTATCCTGTCGAGACGCTTGTAGTTCTTCATAGTGTGGCTTTTTTGAATTCAACTTCGTATATCTGGACGAGATCCCCTTCCTGGAAATCCACGAAGTTGTCCAGGCGGATACCGCATTCAAGTCCCTGCCTGACCTCCTTCAC
>JANYBI010000625.1 GCA_025360875.1 Lentisphaerota bacterium | reverse complement strand
CTGCAGAAGCCGACATTGACTGATGTCACTGCTGGCGAGTC
The DNA here is from genome assembly GCA_025360875.1 of Lentisphaerota bacterium. Taxonomy (GTDB): domain Bacteria; phylum Verrucomicrobiota; class Lentisphaeria; order Victivallales; family GWF2-50-93; genus GWF2-50-93. Next base: position 3,108 of record JANYBI010000625.1, on the reverse strand, counting down.
TCTGCTCATGAATCCGCCCTATGTGCCCAAAGACAACCCGACCGGCTGCTATGTCCGCACGTTCAAAGTCCCTGCGACTTGGAAAGACAAAAGTGTTTTCATAAATTTCAGCGGAGTGGAATCGGCCTTTTATCTTTGGATCAACGGACAGCCAGTAGGTTACTCGCAGGACAGCAAACTGCCTTCGGAATTCGATTTGACATCCTTGCTCAGGAGCGGCACAAACACAATCGCTGTCCAGGTCATGCGCTGGTCGGATGGCACCTGGCTAGAAGATCAGGACTACTGGCACATCTCAGGAATCTTCCGTCCTGTCAGACTGATTGCCAAACCCAAAATCCATATACGTGACTGGTTCGTCCAGGCTATTCCCGCCGAACACGGTGACGGAGCCATCTGCAAGGCGAAGGTCAACTTGAAGGAACTGGCAGGTTACGGCGATTATGCGGTGCGTCTGCAGATATTCGATGCAGCAGGTAAACTTGTGGCAAAGAAGGAACAGAAACAGGATTTGGGCAACTGGGTAGATCCCGGTATAGACTTTGCGCTGGACCTGACGTCCGTAAACAAATGGACTCCTGAGACTCCTTATCTATATACTACAGTATTGACGCTGATTTCGCCTGACGGAAAGGACGTTGATTTCGAGGCAAACAGGATCGGGTTCCGGCGCATCGAGATCAGGAACAGCGTGATCTATCTGAACGGTGTCAGGATGATATTCCGTGGCGTCAACCGTCATGAGCACGCGCTGAAAACCGGGCGTTATGTTTCCCGGGAACACATGCGCCAGGAAATCATCACCATGAAACAGTTGAATTTCAATGGTGTGCGCACCTGCCATTATCCTGATGATCCGGCATGGTATGATCTTTGCGACGAACTCGGTATCTGCCTAGTGTGCGAAGCTGACGTTGAAACACATGGTGTTAATGGACGATTGTCCAACGATCCCGCCTGGGGACAGGCCTATCTTGAGCGCGCAATCCGCATGGTCATGACGCACAAGAACCATCCGGCAATAGTATCGTGGTCCATGGGCAACGAATCGTTGAAAGGGCCGAACCACAGCGCGATGGCGAACTGGATCCGGTATTTCGATTCGACCCGTCTGGTACAATATGAGAGCGGCGCTCCCGAGGCTATCATCTCCGATCTGCGCGGAAATATGTACGCGCAACCGGATGTCATCATCAACATGCTCGCCGACGCCAAGGATACTCGTCCTGTCGTGCTGGTCGAATATCTCTATCAGATCCGCAATTCGGGCGGCGGCATGTACTGGTTCACGGAACTCATGGAACGCTTCGAACGGTTCCAGGGCGGTTTCGTATGGGACTGGCAGGACAAATGCCTTATCGCCAAAGATAAGAACGGAAAGGAATTCTACGGATATGGTGGCGACTTCGGTGAGGATCTTGTCGAGCGCACCGTGCCAAAGCACATGACTTGCAACGGTGTCGTGCTTCCTGATCTTGTTCCGAAGCCGGTCGCATATGAAGTTAAAAACGCACAGTCACCGATTCTGATCAGCGCGGTAAATGTCGAGGGTGGCAAATTCAAACTGAAGAACCGGCACCAGGCCGGCAGTACCAGCTGGTACACTCTCTCCTATAAGATATTGGAGAACGGCGTGATGATTAAGGGCGGTAAACTGCCTATGCCAGCCGCCAAACCGATGGGCGATGCCGAATTCGAACTGAAATTGTCAGGTCTGCTTCAGAAGAGAAAAGCCGGCTGCGAATATCATCTGGACTTTTACGTCACACTGGCGAAAAAAATGCCATGGGCCGGAATTGGACATGAGATCTATCGGACGCAATTCGCCCTTTCCGGAGGAGCAACAGCGCAAATCAAAGCGTCTAAATGTCCAGCAGTCAAACTGTCGGAAAGCAATGTTGAATACAAAATTACTGGCAACAATTTTACGGTCGTGTTTGACAGGAAGACTGGGCTGATGACCCGTTGCGAGAAAAATGGTGTTTCATATCTTGCAGCCGGAGCCACGGAGAACGTCTACCGGCCGCAGACAGGCCTTGACACCGATCTGCACTGGGGCTTCTACGACATCTGGATGCCGCTTACTCCTGGCAAATTGACCCGGAAGCTGGATAAAAGTTTCGCATCCGTTCTTGCTGACGGCAGCGTCCAGGTCAACGTTGTCTCGCAACTGGTCTCAGCCGCGAGCATCTATGTAATTGACAATGAGATAAGCTATACGATCAGAGGTGACGGTTCCTTAAGCATTGACACACAGATCGGCATCGACCGGAATTTTCAGCATGTGCCACGGGTCGGCATCGGGCTGGTGCTGCCAAAGGGATTCGAAACCCTCGAGTGGTATGGACGCGGTCCGGGCGAGAACTACTGTGATCGGAAGGACAATACGCTTATTGGACAGTACAAGGCGACTGTTTCCGAACAGCATTTCCCGTTCATTCCGCCTTCAGAATGCGGTGGCCATGAGGACACCAGATGGGTGAAGCTCACAAACCGCGATGGGCGTGCGCTTCTCGTCACGGGTCCTGCGCCGTTCCATTTCGACGCCCGGCACGCCAGTGTCCAGGATTATTTCGACGCCAGCCATGATCACAAGTTGCCGCGGCGTGCGGAGACTTTCCTGAACCTGGATTGCCGTCATGCCTGCATAGGAGGCAATATGGCCTGGTCCAGCATAGTTGACGAGAAACACATGGTTCCGGCAAACAGCTACCGCTTCCGGTTTGATCTGAAGATGGAGTAGGAATTGCCTGATAGAGGTTCCTAAAGATTAAGACAAGCTAAAGCTTGGACTCCAACATTTGGTCGACGTATTGCGGTACAGTTGGAAATAGCCGTTGGAGTACAAACTTTAGCTTGCAGCCTCAATACATCGGTTTCCGGGCTTCTCTATCTTCATCCCGGAAGGCTCAGCCTCCGCAGGAGGTTGCATATTGTAGCCCCATGCGTAAGCGCTATCTACTATACGCATTTTCCAACGATGCTTGCGTCATAAGGTATCTTAAAGCACCAATCGAAGACAAAACCAACCACAGAGACACAGAGAAATGGAGCAATGAGAACACGGAGATTTGGCTTTCATCTGTTTGATTTCTAGTCAACCAAATG
>JANYBI010000608.1 GCA_025360875.1 Lentisphaerota bacterium | reverse complement strand
CGCTTCAAACTGTCGAAAACAAGTCAAAACAACATATAACTTCATTCTCGCTAATAATCGCGTTGATGGGTTCATTGTACCTCTCAAACATGACTGCTATAAGGTAAATGTGCAGCGTCTGCGTGAGGCTTTCGAGCAAGGTGTCGCCAAGTACGAGGAGGAATTACGCGACGTTTCACGTTATCAGGATCTAAACGACAAGTTCAATGCAATGTTTCCAAAGCACGCAAAACCTATCTCGGTTCTTCAGTATTCATCAGGTTCACGTTCTGGTGTTTCATCAACATGAAACACGACCTGTCTATTGGCTTTGTCAAATGTGAATTCAAACCAAACAGAGTGTTCGTCATACAGATCCATATCTCTACAGCCAAAGTAGGCCTCCTCGAAAAAAGAAACACTGAGGTTGCCGGATTCGCCATCAATCGATATGTCTTCGGGTGAGATCTTAAAACTGTCAGCGTCCACGGTTCCTCTTTTATCTTCGCAATATGTCGCGCACATTTGAGATAAATTATCTTTGTTGCGCAGGATGTCTGCAGCAAGGTTTATTTTCAGTTCAGGCTCATCGTTCTCCATGAGGGCAAGCGTCTCTCCAGAAAGTGTGAATTCGTAGTCCATGCTAGTTTGTTTCCTTGTGATCGGACGTGTCTCTCGGAGGCATACTTCCTCTAATGACTTTGGATAGGAACGTTATTTGCACGGAAAGTTATGTCAGTCGGGTGATTTATTATTTCGGGAACCATGCTCCTGCATTATTTTCAAGCAAATAACGACATTCTTCAAGCATGCTCTTAACCCCCTCTGCTGCCTCAACATATTTTCCTTGCAATTGCTGGGTTTGATTAATTTTTATAGCGGCATCCCAATTAACTGACATCATCTCAAAATAGTTTTTCGTATGGATTCGGATTTCTTGAGGCTTGAATCCATTTGCGTTTTTCTTTGGTGCGGTCGCGATTATTCGCAATAAGACTTCATCCTGTATTGTCGATACGCCCGACCAACTTTTTGTGGGAAGCGGACTGTTTTGTTGATTTTTCATTATCTTAATCCCATTCTCAACTTCCTCAAGCAGGCAATTCATAATAGCGACATCCAACAAGCTGTATTGTTTGCGACTGCTCCACTCATCATGTTTTTTGAATAACCAATATGTAATTACGGCTACTGCAAAGGGAAGAAGGAAAAATTCAACAATTCGATCCATTTGTGACTCCCATGCTTTGTTTGTTTTGTGTTTAACGCTGGAGTTATGGCATCTCTTTCGCCTTAGAGGAAAGGAAAGTGTTTTCTACACTATTTGCTGGACAGTCGTTTTATTTTTCTTTCAAAACAATGCTTCTTATTTCTTTTGTGCAGCAATCCATTGCATCAAGAATACGCTTGAAATTATCTTGCCAGTCTTTTAGAGCTTCCGTATCAGACAATCCTGCTTGTGATAAAGTACCCAGATGTTGATTTTTATAGGTGACAAACTCTTTTCTAATCTCATCCAATCCACCAGCCAGCATCGTGTTTAATTACCGCCGTATATTTTTGTTTCATGCAAATACTGTATATATTTGACCATGCATTGTCAATGCCGTTACTTAAGATATAACATGTTAATATCTTGTGTGTTACATGTATGTGTTTCTTGAACGCCCAACCCCGATAATCCATTAATCCGTCATCCTGCGGGATGACACTGTTTTCAAGTCAGGAATTCATCATAGTTCTTTGGCGTGATCAAGGCGTTTTTTGCTTCGGGGTATGCTATCCTAAAGGCGGCAGGAAGCCGTCCTCCGGCCTTGATGTTCCATTTTAATTCCTAGGCCGACAATCCAGCGGCGGATTCTTCAAGGTAATCAACTTCGCATTGGTCGACATTGCGCCAGAAAAAGCGCCGGGGGGGGGGACGGCATGTTGTATTGCAGCTTCAGACGCTCCAGAATTAGGTAATTCTCCCACAATGCACCAACATCGGTTCTCGATTCAACCGGAACGAAGTTGCCTAATATGGCATTACGAATTCCGAGGTCATAAAAGTATATTTTCCGGCTTTTCCGTATTTCAGCGCGCGCATTCCGGCTGAATGCCGGAAGTGAAAAGACAATTATTTTGCTCAGTAATTTCCTTCTTTCCGCCAGACATCCAGGATCATATCATATCTGGAAAGCTGCATGCCGGTATAGACGCAGTTGCTGGTCGAGAAGATGTATCCGCCGCCCGGCATTCCGGACTTAAGGGCGTATCGCGCGGAGTTTTTCGCTTCCTCGTCGGTGCCGGTCTGGAGAAGGCCGCAGTTCACATTTCCTATAAGGCATACCTTGCTGCCATAAAGCCTTTTCACCTCGGCGATGTCGACTCCTGCCTGCGGATCGATCGAGTGCAGCGCGTGAGGGTTCGCCGCTACAAGCTGGTCGATGATCGGCATTATGTTGCCGTCGGTGTGCTTGATCGTGTAGTAGCCCATGTCGCGGTATCCCTTTATGAGCCTTGTCAGATACGGTGTGACAAATTCCGCGAACTGGTCCGGGCTGAAGAACGGTCCGGTGTTGAGGCAGTAGTCGCTGCAGAGGGCGAAGCCGTCGAGTCCTCCCTTTCTCCTGAATTTTGCCGCACGTTCCAGGGATCCGTCCACCCATTTTGAGGTTTCGCTTTTGAGGACTTCGGGCTCGTCCACGATCCGATATGAGAAATCAACCATGCTGTTGCCATCGGGGATCCCGTAGGTGGCGTCGCCATGGATCATGAGGAAATATTTGTCGCCGGTCTTTTCGCGGATGATGTCGACCAAGCGGTTGATCTCGTCTTCGCTTCCGGGATTAGGGTGTAGGAATATGGCGCTGTGCTCGTATTTTTCAGCGGTCTTGATATATATGTCGGCCATGTCTTCCCGGTGCATCTGGCGTTCCTTCTCCTCCATCTGGTCCCACTGGTGGTAGTTCCTGTGCGACGGATGGACTTTTCCCAGCGCCTCCATAGTGAGGTAGAACACAAGTTCGAAATGGGGAACCCTTCCCTTGAGGGGTTTCCGTTCAAGGGCTGCTATGAACCGTTCGCGTGGTGTCATTCTTAAACTCCTTGGTTATAAAGAATCTCACACATGCCCGTCCGCAGAACACGTATACTTATCCCTGCAATATTATCTGTTTGTAATCCGGATATAACGGACGCCATGAGATTCTTTATTAATGGTTAAAATTCAATAATAATATTTTAACAAAATCCTAATAAGACAATTGGAAATATTCAACATATTATGGTATAATTACAACAATATATGGATGACTGGGTTTTTGGATGGCAGGATGATCGGCGCAAAAAGCTTTTCATTTCTAAGGCCCAGTCATCCATCTTCGTTTTAGCAGGAAAGATGATTTGAGAGAAATTCCATGTCATTCGAATTTGCAACAGATGTGCTTCCTCAAGTCCTCCTGGCCGGCCGGTATCCGCTTGCCGACAGGAACTTCTCCGTCAATTATCTTGGTGGAAGCATAAACGCCCTGCACATATACGACTACTACGGCAAAATAAGGCTTGCCGGCAATCAGTATGACATAATGCCCGGGACAATTACAATCACTCCAATCGGAACCGATGCCAGATACGACCTGGAAAAACCGGGCTTCCATTTCTGTACGCACTTCAAGTTTCCAGGACATTCCGGAAAAAAAGGACGGACGCTCTCATTGCCGCTCTGCATAAACCTCGGCGATGCGAAGGCGTCCGCCGAATCGAAATTCATGAACCTTGTATGGTGGATGCAGCAGACCGACGTATCACCAGAGGCCTCGCATGCGGCATCTCTCGTGCTCCAGGAGTTTTTGATCTGGCTTGACTGGATCGGCAAGATGCGTTCGGGGAATCTCGGACATAAGGCGCGGACGGCAGTCGTGAGCGCCGCGATGGAACTCGACAGACGCCTCTCCGGCGAGATAAGCATTCCGGAAATATGCAGGTCCGCCAGCCTGTCACAGAACTATCTTGCCCGCATGTTCCGCAGCCAGTACGGTGTCACGATGAGCAAGTATCTGGTCAACAGGAGGATTGAATTTGCCAGACATCTTCTCGAATGCACTTCGCTTCCAGTGAAGGAGATCGGGGCGAGGGCGGGCATTCCGGATCCCCAGCATTTCAACAAACTGTTCAGGAAAACTACCGGAAAGAGTCCGAGCGCGTTCAGAAATTCTTAACATTGCCGGCGGATGTTTACCAGCCTGAGGAGCCTGTCGGACTTACAAATG
>JANYBI010000555.1 GCA_025360875.1 Lentisphaerota bacterium | reverse complement strand
CTGACGCATACATCCAGCTTGACGAGTTTGACAAGGCTTATTCTTTCATCAAGCGCCGCGTCGCACTTCCAAAATCTGATCTCTATGCGGCAGCAACCCTCGCCAGTATCGCCTCGTCGTCAGGACGTCTTGACAGCACGTCCTCGTAGATGTCGGCGGCCACCTTCACGGCATATGTGTCGTTGCATAGGACATAGGTGTCCGCGAGGTCGACAGCATATGCGTCATTCCCAGGATTCTCGTCAACGGCCTGCACCAGCAGGGATATGGCGTTGCTTTTCTTTTCGGCGCTTTTCGGATCATTGAAAGATTCAATCAGCATGGCAGAAGCCGCAGAATGGGACGTTTTCGACATCAGCTCCGGCTTTGCTACAGGTTCCTTGTATTCAGGATATGTGGTCTGCGCGGATGATTCCTTACCGCCTCCGGACGATTTTATCCGGCCATGCAGGAAGAATATCGCAATCAGCACCACAATGATTATGAAGGTCAGGCATCCGCAGCCCAGCGTACCTGAAAGAAGTATTGTCTTTCCAGATTTGTCGGATTTACCCCACCTTGCGAATGTCGCAATCAGCAGGATGCAGAATATGAGCCCTGCAACTATCGATAAAACTATCAGTACTGTATTCCATGATAATTTTATCTTGAGTGTCTCAAATGCTTTGGATTGCGTTCCTTCAAGGGACGGCTTCTCCTCCGACGTCTGTCCTCTGTCCTCTGATGTATGTTTTCCGGCATCTGCCTTCTTTTCTTCCTTGGGCAGAGGTGGAGGATTTACCTTTCTCACGGGTTCCGCCGGAATATTGGTGGGTTCCGCTTTTTTTGTGACAGTTGGCTGCGTTTTGGGCTTTGATTCGGTCTTGGTTTCCTTCTTCGCCGGTACCACGCCTGTCCTCTTGATCCTGAAAAGCCCGGAATATTCGGACCTGTCAGCCGACGAGACCATGATCTTCCCGCTTGTGGTTTCATAGCCAGGAGAACTGACAGTTATCTTGTAGCTTCCATCTGCGAGACCGGTGAATTTTATCTTGCCTGCCTGTGCGGAACCGTTCTGCGGGGAAGGCCCTTCAATGGTCACGTCCGCCCCATCAAGGAGAGAGCTTTCGGCGGCGTCCAGGACGGTTACAGTGAGAGAGGCTGTCGTCGCCGATTCCTTCGTCCCTTTCTTCAGTTTGAAGGTTCCTGAGAAACTGTTTTTTACAGACAGATCAACATTGATCGTCGCAGTCTTTTCCCTGTATCCTTCCGATGAAACGGTTACAGAATATTTGCCATCGGGCAGGTTTTTGAAAACGGCAGTGCCTGTCTCGGCGGATATCGTCTTTTCAACATCGCCCTTGATCCTGACAACTGCGCCGGGCAGGGCTTCTCCGCTTGTTTCATCGATGACATTGACAGTAAGCGTTCCGGTCTGTGAGAAAAGCGGTAAGCAGGCGCAGATGGCGAAAAGAAATAACAGGAAAGATAAATGTCTTTTGCCGGTCTGACGCATCAAGACGTCCCCCATGTTGTTTGCTCAGTTAATTTAAATTCAAAACCATATAAATCCAATGGGCTGGTAACATAATTGTGTCCTTTAGGCACTCCCTCCTTTTAACTCCCTTCATGCGGCTTGAAGTTTTGGATTTGTCGCATTACTGTACATGTAAACGTACATATTGGAGAAATTACCATGACAACATTGTCTGCGACAGTCGCAAGGAAAGGATTCTTTGACCTTGTCAAGGGAGCTGCAAAAGGGCATAAGACATATCGTATCCAGCACCGCGCCGGTACGGCGGTTCTAATGTCCGAGGCTGACTATGAATCCCTTGTCGAATCCATGGAACTCCTCTCTGTTCCGGGTTTCAGGGAAAGCATCAAAAAGTCCATTCGGGAAATGAAAAAAGGTGAGACCTTCTCCTTGAAGGAAGTTCTTGGAGACGGCAAGTGAAGCAGTATGAAATCCGGTTCACCAGGACTGCTGTAAAGGATGTTGACAAGCTTACACCCAAACTGAAGGACAAGCTCCGGGAAATATGTGTCAACACCATAACCCAGAATCCTTATTCCGGAAAAAAGCTTGTCGGCGACCTTGAAGGCTTTTATTCTTTCCGGCTGACTTTCAAGGACCGGATAGTGTATACGGTTGACGAGAACTCGAGGATAGTCTTTATACACCGCACAAAAACGCATTACGGGGATTGAGGTGGGATATCCAACTTGGCGCCGATTCGTCTATCAAGGACAATTCCGGCAAGAGCGCCATGGATTACGCTGTGGAAAACAAGAATCAGGATTATATTGATATTCTGACAAAGGCAATGGGAAAGTAAGTCAGTTGTTTATCCCGTGGAGATGGATAAGATTAAATTAAGACAAGCTGAAGCTTGGACTCCAACATTTATTAAACATATGGCTGAGGCAATTTCAAAATTGCCTCTTTTGAGCTGATTTCTAAAGTTGGAGTTCACGGC
>JANYBI010000534.1 GCA_025360875.1 Lentisphaerota bacterium | reverse complement strand
ACAGCGTCATCGTTGGCAACTATGGGATATTCGACCTCGTCGATGTCTGCGTTTGTGTCAACTATAGCGATCACAGGTATGTGGAGTTTCGTGGCTTCCCTGACGGCGATCTCCTCCTTGCAGATGTCCACGACCACAAGGGCGGCCGGGAGCTTGTTCATTTTTACGATACCGTCGAGGTTCTTATGCTGTTTCAGGGTATCCCTGTTGAGGGATGAAAGTTCCTTTTTCTTCAATCCTGAAGTTTCAGGATTTGCTATCAACGCATCGGACTCGAGCATTTTTGCGACGCTCTTCTTGATGGTCGCATTGTTGGTGAGCGTTCCACCGAGCCAGCGTTCCGTCACATGGAACATTCCGGTCTTGATGGCGGCTTCCTTGACGACTTCCTGGGACTGGCGCTTTGTGCCGACGAAAAGGATGTTTCCGCCGTTCATCACGGTCCTCTGGAGGAAATTGCTGGCCTCTGCGATCTGGCGCATCGTCTTTGTGAGGTCGATTATATAGATTCCGTTCTTCTCCCCGAAGACATAGTCCTTCATCTTGGGGTTCCAGCGTTTTGTCTGGTGTCCGAAGTGGACGCCGGCTTCCATCAGATCCTTGATAGTCAGCTTAGCCATTAAATCCTCCATCCTGCGTTGCAGCATCTTTGCACGTCGTCCCTGTGGGACCGTGAAGAATGCCATTGGTTAACTTATTCCCGGAAAGGCATTTGCCTTCCTGCGGGGACGAAAAGGTGTGTATTATAACATTATGACCGCGAATAGCAAGCCTATATCTTCAGATTTTTCGAATGACGGCTTGAAGAAGCGGAATGTAAAATTATTTTATGTAGCCGCGAAATTCATGGACTGATTGATTTCGGGATGGTTTCCCTACGGACAATCATCCGGTCATCCATTCATCCAGACTCGCAATTATTGTGCGCCCGTAGCTCAATTGGATAGAGCGTCTGGCTACGGACCAGAAGGTTAGGGGTTCAAATCCCTTCGGGCGTACCACTCTTTTTGGCCTTATAGCTACAAAATCAGCTACAAGTGCCTTGCAAAATATCCCTTCTTATTCTATGTTGATTGTCAAAGCAAGTCGGTCATAGTCGAGGCTGTATGGCAAAAGAGACAATCAACATATCCGAAATAAAGCTGCCCAAATTATTCAGGAGAGGCAGGAAGGGGTATTACTACCTTCGGAAGCTTATTAAGGGTAAGGACACTTGGATATGTACCTGGAAGACCGACCCTGACTTGGCAAAGGAGGAGGCTAAAACGCTTATTGAGGGTAAGGTCGATATCCGCCTCCAGGTGCAGAAGCAGAAGAAGATCTCGGTACACAGGCTGGCTAATGCTTTTGCCAAGGAAGCCCTTGGAGAAGATAAAGACAACAAGGACAGGATAAAGATAGACGATCTACATGAGAATTTCATTCGACTTACACCTCGCTATTCCAGTATATCCGAAAAGACACAGGCTTTTAACAAGTCGATACTTGGAAAGTTTGTGTACGGATGCAAAAAGATAAGATTTCTATCCCTCAAGGAAAATGAAGATTTACTTAAAGATTACCTCAAGGAAAACAAAGATTGGGATGATGATAAGATAGATAAGGATGATGAAATCAGGAAGAAGATTGACGTAATAGAATATTTTGCCGATGAGGTTGACCAGGACATTGCAAAGGAATACACGTCAAGGCTCTTGACAACAGGTATTACCTCTAAAACATCTAACGAGCATCTCAAATTCCTATCAAGAGTTTTTTTGTCGATAGATCCACGCTATCTATCCGAATGCAGGAATCCATTTGATTCCAAGATAGTCAAGAGAGAAAAGATAAACCCCTTAGATGTGATCTCGCATCATCCCTTGGAACCTGATCAGTTGAAGAAAGTCATCAATACAAGCGCAGGCTATGGCGAGGACTTAAGAGACCTGTTTGTTATCGGATCTCAGACCGGACTCAGACTCAAGGATGCCGTGAAACTTCAGTGGAGCTCCATCAGGAAGGACGGATTCATCGAGATGGTTCCTTTTAAGACAGCAAAATCGGGGAACAAGGCCAGAGTTCCCATATCAAAGACACTGAAGGAACTGCTTGACCGCCGCCGCAAAAACAGAGTAAATGAATATGTACTACCGGATCTCGCCAAGCACTATGAGGATAATGTCCATTATGTTGTCAAGAAGTCCAAGGAGATATTCGAGGAAGCTTTGGGTGAGGGAAACACTACGCTTAAGCAGGGGAGACGGAAAAGGAGTGCCAGTATCTTCGGTTTCCATTCTTTCCGATCGACCCTGATGTCCCTCTTGGCCCAACGCGATATTTCCGGAAGGGATGCCCAGCGTTTTTTCGGCTGGGAGTCTCCTGAGATGATAAGAATTTATGAGCACGAACTTGAAAAGGCCAGAGGCCAGGCTGATGAGCGTTCTAAAAAGATGATTGATGAGATATCCGAACTCGATATCAAGATTCCAGAGCTTGTGAGCAAGCCTAAGAAATTTAGTCCTGAAAAACAGGTTCTTGAAAAGCTCGTTGACAAATATTCCAACTTGACCATCGCCAGAATCTACGGAATCTCGAATGTCGCCATTAAAAAATGGATGGACAAGTTTGGGATCCATCGAGCAAAGCGCATTGAATCGCCTGATGTTTCTGATAAGGAGATAGTACGGATACGGAAAAGCTTGCAGGTGGAAGATGCATGATAATAGAAACAGCATTAATGTTTTGGAAATAATAAAGGCGGACGATTTTCAAAAACTGGAAGACATTCCTGATATGGTTATTTTTCCAGCGGACAATGAATTGCGATTCTTCCCTGACGGCGCTTGTTCCGGCGAGCCTCTCAGATTTGAATCTGACGGGAATGACCACTGGGTGAAATTTGTCGGCTCTCCATTCATTGAATTCATTGAGCCATCGAAGACAGGGTTTATGGATTTCAACAGATTTATTTCCAGCGGTGGTATTGTTGCCTTTCTTCTGGATCCGGAAAATCATGCCAGCTACTTCGATGCAATGATGTTTGCAAAAAACATGTATTGCCTCCACCTGCTCAATATAAAAGGACAGTTTGCTGTTGATGATTTCAAGCGCGAGTATCTCGTGAAAATGTGTTCAGGGCAGTTGCTGGAAAATCTTGAACTGCCTTTGATGGTAGGCCATTCCTCATATGAAGGGGTAAAGTTGAAATACCGGAAAGACGGCAGATTCATTAGATTTACTGCTTGCTGGGGCGTGTCAGCAAAGCCCATTGTTGAGGAACTTGCAGCCATAGCCCTAGAAGGATCCCGTAAGAAATTCATAAAAACTGAACGTGATTGCCAGGCTCTCTCAGCATGTTATTGGGAATTCCTGATAAAAATCAAAAAATCTTGCGATAAGAATTTTCCTGACAAGAACTATAAAAGTATTATTTCCAAAGCACGGCAATTCTGGGGAAAGATCACCAGGAAAGACATTGATGCAAAGATACCTTTCTTGCAGTATCGGAAACCCCCTTTAACTATCACCTCGATTCATGATTGTTATTGTGACAGTAACTCTATGAATTCGATCGTTCCCTTGCCTACGCGGCTGATGCGCAATGCAAGCACCGCCAGCACCAGTCTCGAGAACAACCCCGATATATTGGCCATAGATAAAGACAAATGCGGCTGGCCTATTGCTGTTGCCAGAAAATTCGGACATGGATCCGTAGTCTTTCTCCCATCTTGCATCGACATGGAAAATTTTAAAAGCAAGCTCTCCGCCATCAAGGCCGCAGCGACTGGTGCAAGAGGATGGGACTTGCTCGAGAAGCTGGTGAAAACACCAGTAGCTGATACTGTGAAACATATAGTTAGTATACAGGGCAAAGATATCAAAAAGACTCCAGTCGTTGTTTTAAAGTATGTGCCGAACTGCGAACTTGAGCTTTCGGACAATGAAGCATTTACCATCAGCCTTGACGGTGCCCCAGATCTCAATGTTATGACAAAACATTTTATCGGCCTCATGGTGCTGCGCTATGCCTCTGAAGTTGGAAGTGGAATAATATTTACTAGGGATAAGCGTGCTGGCTCAAATAGAATAATGATGCTTGATAAAGATTGCAAGCCTGCAAAGCTTCCGGCGGTCGAAATCTTCAAAGGAACTAAGAAGATTAAGTCAGGGACTCCTATTGATGCCGAACCTAGTGCCAGGTTGAAGCGGACTGTATGCTACGCTATTTTCAACCATGAAGATGACATGTCCGACGAGAAGGACAAATT
>JANYBI010000508.1 GCA_025360875.1 Lentisphaerota bacterium | reverse complement strand
TCTTATGCTCGTGGTGAAGAAATATCCTGAGATAAAGATATTGAAGATTACTCTGGGAACTCCAAAGGAAATTCAGATGAGTTTCATGTCTTCGGTATCCGATATCCCCCTGAACGCCATTTTTGCCAGGACAAAATTTGACGAGAAACTCCTGGTCCTCAGGGAATCACTCAAGCAGAAGAAAATTACGAACAATCCGGCGACGACGATCGATCTGAGATTTGAAGGACAGGTGATTTTCAAGCCGCCAGAGATTGAAGAGGAATAGTTATCTCTCTCCGGAAAGAAGTCCGCTGATCTTCGGCATGACTTCGCTTGCGCTGAACGGTTTTTCCATGTAGAAGTCAAAGATGCACCGCTTTTCATCGTATGGAACGCTGCCGGACATCCCAATCACTTTCGGACTGCCATAGGGCTTGGGATCCTTCTTGATTTCCTCCGCAATTTTCCAGCCTATCCCGTCGGTGACATTATGATCCAGGAAGATGGCCTCGAACTTGTTGTTCTTGCAAAGTGTAATGGCTTCGCTTAATGAATCAGTCTCGAAGATCTCGTATTCTCCAGTTTTTTCAATCATCAGCTTCAGTATGAGGCGGAGAGATCTTTCATCGTCAAGAATTAAAACTTTTTTCATTTACCGGGAAATTCCTTTTTGGGATTTCCTAAAGTATTTGAAAATAGGAGTATTGCAAGAATAACGGCTATAAATGATTACAACAGGATACAGGAAGGGGTCAGCATGTAAGTTTCCATAGGAAATTTTCAATGTCTGCATCAGACATTTTCCTCGGATTGCACTCCATGCTCCTGCTCCTGCAGTTCCTTATGATGAACGGGAAATGCTCTTTTTTCAACCCGCATGGGACAAGGCTGCTGGATATGCCCAGCCTTGAGCATAACACCTTTACCGCATCCATGAATGCCGTGGCGTCCTTCATGCCGCATTCGATCGCGAGGTGCTTATAATCTTCTTCCGAAACAGGAACGTTCCATTCAAGTACGGGTACCAGGAGCATTGCGCATATGACACCATGCGGAATGCCCAGATGGGCGCCAATAGGATGGGCAAGTCCGTGGACTGCTCCGAGTCCGCTCTGCGAAAACGCCATTGCGGAAAGCAGGCTGCCCTTGGCCATTTCAGTACGTGCATCCATGTCGCCACCATTATCATAAGCTCTGCCGAGGTTGTCCAAAATTATTTTTACCGCCTGGGCGGCAAGTGCGCGGGTGGCCGGATTCGCATCGGCCGATGTGAACGACTCGATGGCCTGTGTGAGAGCATCGAGTCCGCTTGCAGCCGTCAATCCCGGCGGAGCATTCAAAGTCAATACGGGATCTACTATCGCAACGTCCGGGACCATCAGGGGGCTTCTTATGGATTTCTTGATTTTAGTGTCGGGGTCGGTCAGTACCGCATTCGAAGTGATTTCAGCTCCTGAACCTGCCGTCGTCGGGAGGGCGGCAAAAAAAAGTCCCTTCGAGCCGACTTTCCTGAAACCGTGGAAATATTCGCGACATGTTCCTTCCCCGGGTATCATCATTGCCGCGGCTTTTGCCGCATCTATGACGCTGCCCCCTCCGATTGCGACCACAGCTGTGACTTTCTCCCTTCTACCAAGATTGACAATTTCATCTACGGATGGAAGCGGCGGTTCAGACGGTACTCCGCAGAACTCAACTGTTTTGAATCCGGAAAGGAGCTGGCATATATCCACGGATTTGCCCGACAGCCTTACACTTCTGCCTGTGACAAGAAGAACTGCGGAGCCTTGGGCAGACATGATGGAAGCCTTCCCAGCGCATCTCTGCCGAATATTATTCTTGAAGGATAGGAAAGTGAAAAGGTTTCAAGCATGGCTTTTCAGATGTTTTCAGTTTTTGGATCAGGCAGAGGCGATTGAACAAGGCCGATATTTTTCAATGCGGCCTCGGCCGCCAGGCTTTCAGCGGCCTTTCGGCTCGACGCGGCGCCGGTTCCGACCTGGATTTCGTTCACAGTTACGGATACGACGAAAGTCTTCTGGTGTTCCGGTCCGCTTACCTCGTCAATCTTGTATATCGGCTTGCTGTTCCATTTTTTCTGTGTCAGTTCCTGGAGGAAGCCTTTTGGATTGGCAATCTGGAGCAGCGATTCCGGCGATGGATAGAGATCGTCGATCAGCGGGACAATAAAGTTTCTCGCAGGTTCTATCCCGCCATCAAGATATATGGCTCCCACAAGTGCTTCAAATGCATCGCAGAGCGTCGAGTTCCTGTCGTTCCCCTTTGCCTTGGATTCGCCCTTGCCAAGTTTCAGGAAATTCCCGAGCGAGATGTTCTTTGCGAAATTCGCAAGAGTGCTCTGCTGGTTGAGCGCCGACCGCATTTTCGTGAGCAACCCCTCGTCATGTGCCGGATATCTCGCGAAAAGGTAGTCCGTTATTATTATCTGTATGACGGCATCGCCGAGGAATTCGAGGCGCTGGTTGTCATAGCTGAAACCTTTTTCCACGGAGTATGAACGGTGGGTGAGCGCTTCAAGAAGCAGCTCCTTCTTTTTGAAGTCATATCCGATCTCTTCAAGTTTTGGAAGACCGTCGAACATTGTCGATTGCCGATTTTAGATTTTCGAATTACGGATTTCCAGCTTACTGCTCTCCTATCCTAGCCTTCACTCTGGCAAAGGTCAAGTATCTGCAATTGTGGAATGCAGTCGCCTCTGAACTTGTTTATCTGGGGGGATGCGACAACATCCCATAATGTCTGTGCCGGCAGCGTATCAACATTCCGGTTGAACGCTATGAACTGCAGTACATTTTCACGTCTGTCCTTGAGGAATCCACGGCTGTGATATGAGGCGGCGGGTGCAATCTTGAATGGCTGAAGTCCGTTTATCCTGAAAAGAGGCTGGGAATTGCAGTATCCGAAAGGTTCGAGTTTTTCAAGGACAGAGAAGAAGTCCGAGTTGAGTTCGCTCATCTCGACTTCTCCGTCTATGTCAAGCCTGGGCGTCGCAAGTTTTTTACCGGTTGACTTCTGCACGGCGAGTTCGAATCTCCTGTTGAATTCACCGAGGTTCCTGGTCTTTATGCAGAGACCGGCCGCCATGGGATGTCCACCGAACCTGTCAAGGAGATCCGAGCATTCCGCGAGCAGGTCAAGAAGATTCACATTCTCAACACTCCTTCCCGAACCGAGCGCAACTTCACCGTTTATGCTGAATACTATTGCAGGCCTGTTGAACTCCTTGGCGAAACGCGATGCTACGATGCCTATGACACCCTGATGCCAGTCGGAACCGGAGACAAGTATCGATGAACACTCGTTGACATTCATTTTCTTCTTGATGTCTTCATTTGCCTCGTTGATAATCGATTCTTCCTTGCTCTGCCTCTTACGGTTGAAATCTTCGAGCTGCTCTGCGAGCCTGTATGCTTCGATGATGTTGCCGGTATTCAGCAGGTCGAAAGCGACTTTCGCATTCCCAAGTCTTCCTGCGGCATTCAGCCGTGGCGCCAGGCAATATGTTATGTCGGAAGCCTTTATTTCGGCATTGAGTCCGGCAAGTTCGCACAATGCCCGGATCCCGGGTCTGACTTGCTTGCTCAGTACTTTAAGGCCGTTCCTGACCAAAACCCTGTTCTCTCCGGTAAGCGGAACGATGTCGGCGACGGTTCCCAGCGCGACCAGGTCGAGTCCTTCCTTGAGATCAAACTTGTCATCCAGAAAGAGATTTTCCTTCCCGTATTTTATGAAAGCGTGGCACAGCTTGAATGAAATGCCTACGCCTGCCAGGATGTGCAGATCGCGGAGTCCGGGATGGATTTTCGGATTGACGACGGCAAATGCGTCAGGGAGCGTGTCCTTTGGTTCGTGATGGTCAGTGACTATCACATCCACGCCTCTTGTCTTGGCGACGGCAATTGTTTCAAGACTTGTTATTCCGCAATCGACAGTGACAATCAGCTTGTAATTGCTCTCCGTCAGAGCTTTTGAAAGGGAATCGACCGTGAACCCATACCCATCGTCAAATCTGTCAGGCAGGAAACATGAGACATCAGCACCGTTCTCAGATAGTACCCAGTAGAGCAGGGCAGCGGCCGTAACGCCGTCAGTGTCATAGTCGCCATGGATGAGGATTTTCTCTCTTGAACAGATGGCATCCCAGAGACGTTTCGAGGATTCTTTCATTCCGGGAATAATATATGGATCTCCAAGACCCTGGAGCGGGGTTTGGAAGAAGGTATCAGCGGCGCTGTGGGTAATTCCTCTTGATGCGAAGAACAACGCCAATGGCCTTGAACAGTTCAGCCTTGACATCAATTCTCGTAATTTTTGTTCAGGAATATCAGCTAATTTCCATAAATATTTGCCCATTACCTCAACCGTTGTTATTCTTTTGCTATAAAATAGTGCTTGAAAACGATTTTAAAAACCTAAATCCATATAAAGGGAAAAATAGCCGTAAGCTGTTAATGGGCAAATCCAAATAACTATATGTGCTGCGCGGACTCAATGGTTGCGAAGGTTCTGACTCATCTCTGCATCTTATCGAATTTTATCAGAAAATTCTCTTCGTGCTTGTAATAAAGAGGAAATGTAATAAAATATTGCCCCTGAAGATGGGTGAAAATGAAGTGTCAGTTAATGATTCTTCATACCCATTTGTCCAGTCCCTGTTTTCAACATGCCGACATGGCGGAATTGGCAGACGCGCTACGTTCAGGGCGTAGTCCTTTCACCGGGGTGTGGGTTCAAATCCCTCTGTCGGCACCAGTCTTTCAGTCTCAAAAATGAGGCTTTTTCCTGAAAATGTCCATTGCTGTCATAAATGGGCATTTTCATATCGCCTTAAGGTAGCTTTGGTAGCTTTGACTGGAATTTGTTGGCTGCAATGAAAACAGCCAATGAAATAATCGAAGCAATCCATAGCATGGGGTCGACAAAAAATCCCATCAAACAAAATATTGCGGAAAATGACAGCGCAATGCCACTTAACAGGATAAGGGGTATGCCCATGACCTTCGCTTTGCATTCGGGGCATATAACCTGTCGGATCGAAATCTCCTTCTTGCACTTCCTGCATTGCTTGGTTGAAGCGATTTTTGCCATTTGGCCAGTTTTGGCACTAAGATACTTTATTCCCTTTAATATTTTAGAATCTTCTTTAGGCATATGCATCTCCTGTTCTTAAGGGCATTATACTATAAATTCAAAAAATAAACAACCCTCCCTTCTTTTAATAATTGGAAGGTAAATTGCCCTTTCATTTTCTATCACTATATTATCTCACTTCAATTAAATAAAAGGACTCTATATATGCCAAGGGTAAAGAACCTGAAATATAACTGGCCCCTGTTGGTCAAGGATATGCAAGACACCGTATTTATGAGCCAGACCGCTATTGCCGATCGGTTAAAGGTTAGCCAGCAATCGATCTCTAACTGGATGACAGGCTCCAGGAATCCCGGCCCCTCTCTTGTTCCCGACTTGCTGAAGATGGCATCTGAAGGCGGGCTTGATATTTCAAAGTATGAAACAAATACAGCCATTGACGGGATCTCAGACTATCTGAAGAAGAACAAGGGACGTGAGCTTATAAGGATATACGATCTTTATTCCCAAATGTCTCAGTCTGACAGCAAGAGGTTTTTGAGGTATGCGGAGGGGATGAAATAACTTCTTATTATACGGATTTCGGCATTTGCTGGTTAAAAACGGGGGATGGCGACGACATGTCTCTACCCCCTGTTAAAATCTAGACTCGTAATTGTTAAAATCAATCCTGTCAGGTGATGCTCTTTATTTTAGATCATCGAAATGCCTGTTGAAGTTTTATACATTTGGGATATTTTTTTGCAAAGGAGTTAACAAAATGTCCTCTGAGGTGAATGACAGATACAAAAGAATCCTGGCAGCATGCAGAATTGAATGTGGCCTTGAGGTTTCCGATAACAGATACCTTTGTTATAAATGTCCAATTAACAATGAGATGTTTACGGTAAGATCGATCTACGAGGAAAAAGATATGCCCCGGCTTTGTCCGGTAAGAAATGACGATGACAAATGGGAATCATATAAGATTCCAGCTGGCTTAGACAAAAAAACACCGGCATCCCGCTTTTCCTCACATGCAGGACAAGCCACTCTGTTTTCCTCTTGAGATATTCAACTGCACAAGCTGAATTCCATATATAATAAGTCAGGGTAAAAATAATAAGACAAGGGGGATTGAATGAGAAGTACAACTGTAGCTGCAATGATTGCTGGTGGAATGGCTGTGGCATTTGTCGCATTTGTCGTGGTGTTGTTCCTCGTAAAGGTTCTCTGGGCATGGACAATCCCGGACCTGTTCCCAGGCGCGGTCCAGCAGGGATTGATCGCAGGTTCGATTTCATGGCTGGCAGCAATCAAGATAGCCATCTTTATCGCCGTATTATCAGGATTTTGCCGAGGCTCACAAGCAAATAATAGAAGAAATTAATAAATAAAATTCAAACCATTGTATCCTGAAGATAAGGGAAGCACGTGTTGCCTGCGACTACTATCCGAATGGAGAATAAGAATGAAAATTGCGGTATTTGCGACCGGGGGGACTTTTGACAAGGAATACAATGAGCTGAGCGGCGAATTGTACTTCAGAAAGACGCACATCCCGGAGATGCTGGCATTGGGCAGATCCCGTATCCCGGTGAGGGTTCAGACCCTCATGATGAAAGACAGTCTGCATATGACAACTGCTGATCGTCAGAAAATTGTATTGGCATGTCGGAATGCCAAGGAATCAAGGATTGTGATCACGCACGGGACAGATACCATGGAGAATACTGCCTGTTTCCTGGCAAAGAAGGTGTCATGCAAGACCGTTGTTTTGACAGGGGCCATGGTTCCTTACAAGTTTGGCAGTTCTGACGGACTATTCAATCTTGGGAGCGCGCTGGCGCTTGTGCAAGTTCTTCCAGCTGGAATCTACGTCGCCATGAACGGGCGTTACTTCGCATGGCACTCGGTCACAAAGAATCGCGCTGTCGGGGCATTTGAGGAGAAAAAGACTCCGGTCAAGACAATCTAGTCATTGTCGGATTCACATTTTTCGCAATCGTCGGCATCAAGAGATGAAGACACGCGGGCGCTTACCTTTAGGACCATTTCCTGTGAAAAGGCTTTCTTATATTCCTCGATGATTTTATCCAAATCTCCATTTTTCCCGGACTTGTGCACGATGACAAGAACCTTCGTCTTTTCCTTTATTATTTTTCCTTTTGAATCCTTATACTGCCCGTAGGAGTCGAAGACTGTCAGTCCATCTGGAAATCTGGTGGTGACAGACTTGTCCAGGAAATCCTGCCATTCAGCATCGGTCACGGACGTGCCATCAGGTTTCTGGAGTCCGAAATAGAGTTCGCTTCTGATTGAGTCGCCGAAACATGTGCAACCCTCATCGAATTCAGACGGGATGATCTTATTCATCGAATTGATGTTAACGCAGGAACAAAGAAAGATGCATATGAGGACTGACGCTATAGGCTTAATAGTTTTCATTTCCATTCCTCTTTTGTTTTTCAAATTCAATGGCTTATTTCGCCATTTCGCCGAGTTCTCTTGAGCGTTTCTCCGCGGCAAGGAGGACATCAGCGACAAGTCCACGGAACTTCGCCTTTTCAAGGACGGCAAGCCCGGCGGCAGTTGTTCCGCCTTTTGAAGTGACGGCATTCCTTAGTTCGTCGGGGGTGCCCATATTCTGTTTGAGCATTTCAGCCGCACCTGCGAGTGTCTGGACAGAAAGTTCAAGTGCCAGTTTCTTGTCGAGTCCGAGCTTTTCTGCTCCGTCGACCATCGCCTGAATATACTCGAATGCAAAAGCTGGACCGCTGCCGCTTAATGCTGTTACAGCGTCAAGATTTTTTTCAGGAAGTTCGAACGCCACTCCGGAGGCAATGAAAAAGCTCTTGACAAGTTCCCTGTCGTTCTCCGAGACTTCATCTCCGCAGGAGAATACAGTTGCACCTCGTCCGACCATCAGGGGTGTGTTGGACATGCTCCTTACAATTCTCTTGGAATCGAACCATGCATAGAGGTTCCGGAGCGGTATCCCTGCCATTATTGAGAGGATCAGCTTGTCTTTGCAGTCTTTGGATATGTCAGCGACAAGTTCCTTTGCAGACTGGGGTTTCACCGATAGCAGGACAACATCGGCACCTTTGAGAGCCATAGAGGCGGAAGGGAGGGATTTGACTCCAGTTTTGTTTTCAAATGCCTTCCGGGCATCATCGCTGATATCGCAGGAGACAATATCGTTTTCTGAAAGAACCTTCTCCCTGATGATTCCAAGGACAAGCGCAGTAGCCATCTTCCCCGAACCGATGATCGCAAGCTTCATTGATATTTCCTTATAAAAATCCGTTGGATTCTTATACCTTGTAGTCGCATCTCAGGCAGCGGCCTGATTCCCGGCAGGCAGCTTCCTTCGTGATAGTCTTTTCGACTTCGACGCTGATGAGACGTTCGCTGGCGCTGAGCATCGGGAATTCGACCGGCAAAGCTTCCGCAATCTCCTTCTCGGGATCAAAATCAACTGCGGGAATGTCGAACTTCTCCCAGAAATATTCCTTCCTTCCGGGAATAAGTTTCCTGTCAATGGATTTGGCGGCATGCTGTCCGGCGGCAATCGCCTCGATGACAGTCGAAGGTCCGACGACGAAATCACCGCCTGCGAAAATATCTGCGACAGGTGTTGTTCCTGTTTTTTCACTGGCATCGAGCTGACCGTCTTTAACAGCTTTGCTGATATCATCACCTGATAGGATTTCTCCGGGATCGGGCTTGTGCCCAATCGCAAGGAGAATCGTGTCTATTTCGCGATCCTCTTCCGAATTCTGAATTTCCTCTGGGGCACGGCGTCCGGACTTGTCGAATTCACCGAGCCTGTATTTCCTAAGCGTGGCTATCAGCCTGTTGTTTGCAGATTTCCTTATCCCGATGAGATTTTCCAGGAATTCAACGTTGACGCCTTCCACTTCAGCCTCGCGGATCTCGATCGGGTTTGTCGGCATTTCCTTGCGCGTACGGCGGTAGACTATGGTGACGTTCTTCGCGCCGAACCTCTGCGCAATTCGTGAGCAGTCGATTGCGGCATCACCACCACCAATGACCATTACATCTGTGCCGACCTTGATGTTTTCACCTTTTGCGGAGCGTTCCAGGAACTTGGTGCCGGGCAGGACGCCAGGCAGATCAAGTCCGCTGATCTTCGGCATAAGCTCCTTGCCGGCGCCGACAGAGATAAATATTGATTCGAACCCGTCCTTGCGCAAGTCAGCCAGGGACTTGTCCTTGCCAATCGTGAAGTTCGTCTTAATCTTTACTCCAAGCTTCTCCATGTTGTGGATCTCTTTTGCAAGAACTTTCCTGGGAAGCCGATAATCCGGGATTGCATAGCGCATGAGTCCGCCTGGTTCCGGCTGTTTTTCGAAGACTGTCACATCATATCCCAGAAGAACAAGGTAGTATGCACAGCTCAGACCAGCGGGACCGGCACCAATCACTGCAACCTTCTTGCCGTTCGGCTTCTCTTTCACCGGATACAGGTCCCTGTAGTCTTCACGGAGATCGCCAATGAAGCGCTTGACCGCCCTGACGGCGAGAGAACCTTCCAAGTCATCGCGGCGGCATTTGTTCGTACACCACTGAGGGCATACTCGTCCGCAAACGGACGGGAACGGATTGTTCCGGAGATGGACACGGAGAGCATCATCGAAACGGCCGTATTTAGTGTATCCGAGATAAGCCGGGACATTGACATTTGCAGGGCAGGCGTTGACGCATGGAGCCCACATCATTGTCGAGCATACTCCAGCGGCGCATTTCTTGTCGTTGATATGGTCTAGATATTCATGACGGAAATAACGGAGCGTCGAAAGAACCGGATTAGGTGCGCTTTGTCCGAGACCGCACAGCGATGTCTTGCCGATCGTACCTGCGAGCTGTTCGAGACGTTCGAGATCATTCATGGTGGCGCGACCTTCGCAAATCTTGTTAAGGAGGTCAAGCATGATTCTTGTACCGACACGGCACGGCGTACATTTGCCGCATGACTCTTCGGCGATGAACTCCATGAAGTATCTTGCAAGATCAACCATGCAGGTATCTTCATTCATGACGATGAGTCCGCCGGAACCCATGATCGCGCCGAGGGCTGGCAGGGACTCGTAAGTTACCGGGGTATTGAGATGTTCCTGGGGTATGCACCCGCCTGAAGGTCCGCCAATCTGCACGGCCTTGAATTTTTTGTCCTTCGGGATTCCGCCACCGAGATCGAAGATGATACTGCCCATAGGCATTCCCATCGGAACTTCGACCAGCCCTGTGTTGTTCACGTCTCCGGCCAGAGCGAAAACTTTCGTGCCTTTGCTCTTTTCAGTTCCAAGCTTCGCGTATTCTGCGCCACCGTTCAATATTATATAGGGGATATTTGCGAATGTTTCAACGTTGTTGAGGACTGTCGGCTTGTCGAAAAGCCCTTTCTGTGCGGGGAAGGGGGGCTTCGGACGCGGTTCACCGCGTTTGCCCTCGATCGAATGCATAAGTGCCGTTTCTTCGCCACAGACAAATG
>JANYBI010000478.1 GCA_025360875.1 Lentisphaerota bacterium | reverse complement strand
TTCATGGCCTCTCCTTTTGTATTTAATTATTATATACCGTACCGCGGCTTATTGTAATTACATTTCTAAAACATTAAAAAGAGCTATTATTATTGCTTATCGTTTATTATAAAGCAGTTGCGCTTAAGTTAACGGCATTGGTGCCATACTGGTCAACTTGTTGTAAATTAAGAAGATACTATTATATTATTTAGTTGTTACAAAATACAAGTGCAACACTATAAAGAGATATCCGGCATGGCGCCGATATCATTTCCTGAACTGGCCCGGGGATCTGCTGTAATATTTCTGGAAGAGCCGGCATAATGTCGTTTCGTTGTCGAGTCCGGATTTCTGGGCGATATTTTTCAAAGGTTCGTCGGTGGAGATCAGGAGATCCTTTGCAAAGCTCAGCCTGATACGCCTGACATCGTCCGCCGGGGAAACCCCTGCCAGATCCCTGTATTTCCTCAGGAAATGGAATTTGCTGAGCCCTGCGGATTTCGCAAGGGTCTCGAGGCTGTGGTCCTTTGCCGGTTCGCGGATGATCATGCTGCGGATGTTCTCGACCAGCGGAGAATCATGGTGACCGACTATCCTCTCCATCTCGGCGATGAACGCCCCGAGATAGCTGTCCATCAGGCCCGATGATTCCGACGGATTGAGTATCCTACTTTCATTCAGCATCCATGTGGCGATGATCCTCAGCCTGCCTTTCGAGTCAGTGATTTTGAGGGGAATTTCCGCAGGCAGGGTTCTGTTATCGAAGCTGAAGAAGATGGTTTCGAGCGGAGGACTTGCATCGCACCATTCCTCATGGGCGACTCCCGGCCTGAAGACAAGGACGTCGCCCTCCGAGGCGTCAACGGATCCGTAGTCCGTTGAAACTTTTTCCTTCGCCCACATTACCACGACTATTTCGTGATAATCATGGGAATGACGCCCGAAGTGCCAGGCTCTTTTCGGGGAATTCAGTCCCACGTGCATTATATGAGGTGATCCAAGCTTTTTCATTGCTTCCTTAAGTATAGATTGCGCTCTAACCTGATTAATTCATGCGAAATCGTTTTCACCACGAAACGCCTAGAGAAACTAACGCCGCAGCTAAAATTATGAAACCATCCCGATGTCATTGAATCGGGATAAACTCCACACACAGACTACATCCGCCTTCGCGAAGATGCTACGGCGCGACAGGCAGAAAAACATTAACCACGAAACACACGAATGACACGAAAAAAGCCCTTGCCAAGGTTTTGCTACGCAAAAACTTGCCACCATTCTTTCAAATAAACGTGGAAAAAGAACACGAAGAAAAAATAAAATAAATCATTGCAAACTTCTCTCTTGTTCTACCTTCGATACCTTCGTGCCCTTCGTGGTGAATAATTTAGGCAAAATAGCAATATTTGTAAGTATTACAGCAATATATGTCATCAATATCTTCTTGCCTGCCGAATAATAAAGCATAGATTTAAGCCATTACAAAAAACAGCAATTAATGAATAGGAGATTTTTATGAGCGCAAAAGAGAGCAAGAGGAAAGTCAGGATTGGATTCGTAGGAGTCGGTGGAATGGGACAGGCTGCGCATCTGCGGCAGTACGTACAGGTTCCGGAATGTGAAGTGGTGGCTCTGGCAGAGGTGAAGCAGGACATGGCCCGCAACGTGGCCGCTAAATGGGGAGTGCCGAAAGTCTATTCTTCGCATGAGGAGATGATTTCCAAGGAAAAACTCGACGGCATCGTGGCCTCCCAGCCGTTTACGCGCCACGGCACTCTGGTTCCCGAACTGCTCAAGACTGGCATACCGGTATTCACCGAAAAGCCGATAGCCGGTTCGGTCGAGATGGGCGAGAAGATCGTCAAGGCTGTCAAGGCCAGCAAGAACTGGATGATGATCGGCTATCACAAGCGTTCGGATCTTGCGACAATGTTTGTCAAGCAGGAAATTGAAAGGCTCAAGGCGTCCTCTGAACTCGGAAAGCTGCAGTATATCCGCATCCTCATGCCGGCCGGTGACTGGGTGACCAACGGTTTTAACCAGAACGTCGGCGGAAACGACCCGGCTCCGAATTTCACCTGGGATGCTCCTGCCTCCGACATGGACAAGGATACCAACGACGCCTATATCGGTTTCGTCAACTATTATATCCACCAGGTCAACCTGATGCGGCATCTGCTCGGGGAGACGTGGAAAGTCAATTATGCCGCGAAGTCAGGACTTCTTCTGGCCGGGGAAAGCAAGAGCGGAGTTACCTGTTCCATCGAAATGAGCCCGTACTGCACCTCCATCGACTGGCAGGAACACGCCCTAGTATGTTTCCAGAAAGGTTGGATCCGCCTCGAACTGCCAGCACCTCTGACCATCAACCGTGCCGGACGCGTCGAGATATTCCGCGATCCTGCGAACGGCGTACAGCCCAAAACCGAGATCCCGCAGTTCGACTGGGTTGGCGCGATGTGGCAGCAGGCCCGCAACTTCGTCGCCGCCATCGAAGGCAAAACCCCGCCCCTTTGCACGGCCGAAGACGCGCTCGAGGACATACGCCTTGCCCGTGAATATATCCGTATCTGGAAGGGAAAATAATTGTAAAAATATCCGAAGGAGATTTTTATGCCTAAGATTGCGATGATAGGAGCCGGTAGCCAGATATTCTGCAAGACGCTTTCCATGGACATCATGGCGACACCAGCCCTGAAGAACAGCGAAATCTGGCTCATGAGCAGGACTAAGCCGAAGATCGACAGGATGGAGAAGTTCCTGAAGAGAGTTGTGAAGGAGAACAATCTTCCAACGAAGATCTATTCTACGCTCGACAGGAGAAAGGCTCTTGAAGGAGCCGATTTCGTGATTGTGATGATCCAGGTTGGCGGACTTGACGCCTTCAAGATCGACTATGAGATCCCATTGAAGTATGGAGTCGATCAGTGCATCGGGGACTCCCTCGGAGCCGGCGGAATTTTCCGTGGACTTCGCACGATTCCCGTTCTTCTTGACATAGTGAAGGACATGAAGGAACTGTGTCCGGACGCCCTTCTGCTGAACTACAGCAATCCTATGGCGGCAAACTGTTTCGCCCTTGGCAAGGCAGCTCCGGAAATACAGTCGATAGGCCTGTGCCATGGCGTCCAGACGACTCTTGATCTCCTGAGTCGCTACGCCGATGTCCCTAAGGAGAAGATTGATTACCTGTGCGCCGGCATAAACCATATGGCATGGTTCCTCCAGCTCAAGGATGCCAGGAATGGCAAGGACATCAATCCGGTGATAATGAGGAATATTGAGAAACCTGAATATTATCTGAACGAGAAGGTGAGAAGCGAAGTCGCAAGGCATTTCGGCTATTTCATGACCGAGAGCACCGGACATCTTTCCGAATACATCCCATGGTTCAGGAAGAACAAGAAGGCGCTTGACCTGTATTGCGACCAGCCCGCATTCGGAGGTGAGTCCGGAGCCTATTACAAATACTGTTCGTTCCTCGCGGACAAGTTCGAGAATATTGACTATCTTGAGCTCGAGGATTCGAAACTCGGGAAACGCAGCGTGGAATACTGCAGCTACATTCTCGAGGCCAAGACCACCGGTGTTCCTTTCAAGCTGAATGGAAACATAAGGAATGACGGCTATATCACAAATCTTCCGGACGGATGCTGCGTCGAGGTCCCGGTATTTGTCGACAAGCAGGGATTCCATCCGGTCAGGGTTGGAAAACTTCCTGTACAGTGCGCCGCCCTCAACATGACAAACGTACTTGTCCAGGAACTTACGGTCGAAGCGTCTTTGACGGGAAATCCTGAAAACATCGTGCATGCAGTGGCGATGGATCCGCTTGCAAGCGCGGTCTGTACGCTTGCTGAAGCACGTGACATGGCTTCCGAGATGCTTGAGGCGGAACGCAAGTGGCTGCCGCAGTTCTCCGGAAAGAAAATAGTGGCGAAACCGGAAGTAAAGATTCCAAAGAACGTGAAGCCTGTAGATGTTCCTCTGGATCCTGCTCTGGCGATTGTCCACAGGTTCGGAAAACTCGCCGAGATGAAAGGAAAAAAATGAAATGTGGTGAAAGAATTGTCCGCTGCCTGACAGGAGGAGACATAGACCATGTCCCTTTCGGAGTTGGTATTGGCTGGTATCCATGGGGTGAAACCCTGGAAAACTGGAAGAAGGAAACAAGTGATCCGTCACTTGATCCGGCAAAAATCCTCGGTTTTGAAGCTAGTTTCGCAGTTCCTCTCCTGGAAAGTGGACCTTTTCCCCATTACGAAAATAAGACTATCTCAGACGAGGGTGAGACAATAGTCAGTGTGGACTGGCGCGGCATAACCATGCGCAACCGCAAGGATGGCGGATCCATGCCTGAATTCCTTGATTATCCGGTGAAAACACCGGACGACTGGGACAGGATCAAGAAGGAAAGGTATCGCCTGGACTTGATCGACAAAAGGGTAACGGAAAACTGGCCAGCATTTATCGACCGCGTGAAGACATCAGGCGAGGCTGTGCAGGTCGGCACTTTCCCATGGGGTGTGTTCGGCACCGTCCGAGACATACTGGGCACTGAGGAACTCCTCATAAGTTTCATAGCCGAACCGGATATGGTCAAGGATATGATGAGGCATAATACCAGTCTCTGGATTGGATTATGGGAGCGCGTGGCTGCAAAAGTCCAAATCGATCATATTCACATCTGGGAGGACATGTCAGGCCGTCAGGGCTCTTTGATTTCACCTGCGATGGTTGAGGAATTCATGATGCCGTGCTATGACAGGATTGTGGATTTCGCAAAGGCTCACAATATAAGGATCGTTTCGGTCGATACCGATGGTGACTGTTCGGAACTTGTCCCTCTCATGATGAAGCACGGGATAAATATGTTTTTTCCTTTCGAGGTACAGGCTGGGAACGACATCCGGGAATACAGGAAGAAATATCCTGATCTTGGGATCATTGGAGGTCTGGACAAGAATGTTCTTTCACGTGGAAAAGCGGACGTGGATGCCGAGGTCGAAAAGGCTGCGGCCATGATTTCCAAAGGACGATACATTCCCGGCTTCGATCATCTTATTGCTCCGGACGCAAAATGGGAGAACTTCAAGTATGCGGCTGAAAAGATCAGGTCTTTATGCAAGCAAATGTAGCACAGGCATCTTGCCTGTGGCCTTAAATTTAGTTTTCTATATATTCGATTTGTTTATATTATAGAGTTTATTAATTAAAAATATCCGAAGGAGATTTTTATGCCTGTCAAATGGAAAAAAGTATGGGTTTCTGACGACACTTTCGAGTCAGCAGCGGTAATTGATGTGGACAAGGATGGAGTACCTGACATCGTGTCCGGAGGATACTGGTATCAGGGTCCGGATTTCAGGAAGAAGCATTCAATCGGGGACGTCAAGCAGTACGGGGAATATTATGATGATTTCTCGACCATAGAGATGGACATCACCGGAAATGGGAAGCCCGATTACATCACTGGCGGCTGGTGGGGTAACAATCTCCGATGGAGGGAGAATCCCGGTGAGGCAGGCAAACCATGGACGGAGCATATTATTGCCGAAACAGGCAACGTCGAAACAACTCGTGCATGGGATGTCGACGGTGACGGCATGGTCGAGTTAATTCCCAATACTCCCTGCTCCAGGGAAGTCCATATCTACAAACTTATTACCGATAAGAATGGAAAGGGAACCGGCAAGTTCGCCAAACATGTCGTATACGAGTTCCCGGAAGGTCAGACACAGGGACATGGGCTGGGCTGTGGAGACATAGCCGGCAATGGCAGGATGGACATCGTGCTTGTGAGAGGCTGGCTTGAAGCTCCCAAGGACACTTATACTGGCAAATGGATATGGCACGAAGAGTTTGATTTCGGATTCTGGGGTGCGAGTGTTCCAATGCTTGTCGTGGACGTGAACGGCGACGGACTCAATGACATCATAGTGGGAAATGGCCATGGATACGGGCTCTACTGGTTTGAACAGAAAAAGGTAAACGGAACAAGGAAATGGATCAAACACTCTATCGACCCTCATAATGCGCAATACCATGACATGAAATGGGTTGATATCGACGGTGACGGCAAATGCGAACTTGTGACTGGTAAAAGGCATCGTGCCCATTGCGGAAACGATGTTGGAGAATGGGATGATTATGGAACTTATTACTTCAAATGGGATGGGGAATCATTCTCAAAACAGGTGATAGACTATGGACCGATAGGGGAAACTAAAGGAGTCGGCATATTTTTTGATACTGCGGACCTTCGTGGAACCGGACGACTCGACATTGTCGTACCCGGCAAAGACGGCCTCTATATCTTCTATAACGAAGGTCAATAATTTAAAACAAGATCCATAGCAGTTTTCGCCCATCGGTCGAGTCTTTCAGGATGGTTCAGCACTGTCGAGACGTCCTTGAGGATGATCTCGCAGCTGTTGTTCCGCGTCCTGGAGATGAAATCCTTCAGATAGTTGCGGACAAGGCTGTCATCATAGTTTTCAGTTGCGAAATGCGCAGGTGTCGGCTTGAAAGAGAAGGCGTATTTCCTGCCCATGACCTCTGATGCTTCGTCAATGTTGATCCAGGGACTCATCGATATTTTTCTGAGATTACTGATTGATTTGAGCATGTCTATTTTCCTATGGAGAGGCTCGCAGCATCCATAATAGGTCATGCCGTACCTTTCAAGCAGCGGCCTTTCGTATTGAAGGGCGAACTCCTCGTGCATTTCAGGCGAGACTTCGGAAAATATCTGGGCAGTAGCGCAGCCCCACTGCTCTTTTGGAGTAACTAGATGACCATCCTTGTTTTCAGACGGGAGTTCATCCGTGATTCCCATTCCGCCAGAACCCACGCGCCAGTTTCCGTTGCCGACATCAAGCATTCCAAGCTCAGTCTGCCTGTCGACCACTTCATTGAGGGCTTTCATGAAATTCCTCAATATCCTGTGGACCAGTTCCGGCCTATCATACATGTCCATGTAAAGCTGGTTAATTCCATACCAGTGGATAATCTGGTCCCAGGGTGAATGCCACTGGTGGACAATCCCCCGTTTTCTGACCGTAATTATGCCGTCAAAAACTTCTTGCAGTTTCGAAAAATTATTTTCCGTCGTTTTCTTGTCAAACCAGACCTCGGGAGTCTTAATCTTATCGGCGTCTTCTTCAGAGTTGATAACGGGAATATATCCGACATCGCATCCACCTTCCTCCTTATGCAGTTTTTCCGTTATCCCGTAGTCCGCATAACTTGAACCCGGACCGCCGACAATTGGTGAATATATGACCGGTTCGACTACCATGTCGCACGGAAAATGTCTCCACTGGTAGAGTTCCCTGCGAAGTCCGCATTCAACGGATTTCAAGAATTCATCCCGGCATCCGAGGGTCAGTTCACC
Organism: Lentisphaerota bacterium; assembly: GCA_025360875.1. GTDB lineage: Bacteria > Verrucomicrobiota > Lentisphaeria > Victivallales > GWF2-50-93 > GWF2-50-93. Next base: position 3,173 of record JANYBI010000478.1, on the reverse strand, counting down.
GCTGGAATCCAGCTCATGCCAGGGGATTTCATTGATCCATACAAGGGGTCTTGTCGGTTCAAGACGGTTAAGCTTCCTCCATAGTTCTAACTTCTTCTTTTGTACGGTAAGATGTCCGATTTCAGATTTTTCCCTGCCCAGTTCGCGCAATATTTCGATATCTTTCTTATGCATGGAATGTCTCCTTTTTTGTTTAAAATATTACCAGCGGACATTTCTGGAATGGCGGAATATGGCTAAAATATGTATATTAATGACATATAATAAGCAATTTATAGAATATTTTAATGTAATAATATGACATCATTAGTCGATTCATGTGAATTTGAGCTTCTTATTGCGCAACGTTCAGTGCTGGGAAGATCGTGGAAGCTGGAGCATCATTCGGATACGTTTGGACGTATTTATTTTATTGAGGCAGGCACGGGATTTGCTGAGCACCACGGAAGACGTTTCAGCCTGAAGTCCGGCAACATATATGTCATCCCGGCAAATACGGATCTTTCCTTCGGTTGTGACGGCAGAATCGTGATCTGGTGGATACATTTCAATGTGTTGCTCAGGGATGGAACAGATTTTTTTGAGAGAGTGAAGTGTCCGTATGAGATTATAGCTGGGAATATTGGATCCGTGAAAGAAATATTCGCCTGCCTGATCAGTCAGGACACGAAGAATCCCATTTATGACGAGTTTGAGAAAAGGGCCTGTCTGCTGCATCTGATATCCATGTTCCTGATACATTCGGAATCTTCCATTGATACTGTTCCGCATGACGTGATGATCCGGTTCCGTCCAGTTTTCAACTATATCGATATGAATCTTTCCAAAAAGCCGCGCGTAGCCAGAATGGCGAGTCTCATGAACATGAGGAAGGAATCGTTTTCCAGGCTCTTCTCAAAGTGTTTTGGATCCAGCCCGCTGGACTACCTGCAGAAAAAGAAAATAGGTATGGCAAGAAAGCTACTTGCCGATACTGACCGGAAGCTGCAGGATATTGCCGAGGAAATTGGGTTTACCGACGCATTTCATCTGTCGAAGGCGTTCAAGAGGCTGACCGGCAAAAGTCCGAAGGAGTTCAGGGAATCAAGACAGGAGATAATTCCATAGTGTTCCGGCCGCGGCAACTTATCCCGCTGTTAGTAATGGATCAGTCTTTCCTGTTTGCATGAACGGAACGCCGGCAACTTGCCGGCTCAATTGAACAGATGCCACCAGGTTGGTGGCGTTCCATGAAGAAGGCCTGTGCCAGGCCCAGGAAAGACTGAGCCATTACCGCCGAGACTTTTTAATCGTTATTTTCTGAAAATCACATATTGACAAGACATGGATCTGGGGATATTTTCCAATTGTCAACAAACGTTTGTCGAAAAGGAGGGGAAGTGTCAAGGCTCAAGGATATCGCGGAGAAGGCTGGAGTGTCAATATCGGTGGTTTCGAGGACGCTCAACCCGAAGCCCGACAGGAACGCCTATGTCTCGGACAAGCTCCGCAGGAAAATAACAAAAGTGGCCGTGGAACTCGGCTACAGGCGCAACAGGATGGCGGAATTCCTGAAGCGCGGCAAGAACGCGACGATTGGAGTCTTCATACCGGAAGAGCCAAACCGCCTGGTCGCGGATCTGATGTTCGGAATCTCCCTGAAGGCCGCGGAACTGGATTTTCCGCTCAGTTTCCATTTCGGGAAGGACAGAGTGGAGTACGGAAATTTCATAAAGTCCGTAAGTGTTTCGAGTTCCGGCATAATCACATATCCATTCAATCTGACCCACGACCTTAAGACAAGGCGCATCCTTGACGACTTCATAGGGGGCGGCGGCCATGTCGTAGTCTTGAACTCCTACGACAAGCTTGAAGTGCCAGTACTTTATATAGACGACGAATATGGGGGCAGGATAGCAGGCGAATATCTCCTCGGTAAAAAGTGCCGGACATACATGGTGTCCTCAAGCGGATACGAAAAAAGGAAAAAAGGATTTAAAGATGCCATTCGCAGCGGTGGAGGGAGTATCGTGGAACTTAAGGATTCCTCGTTCGACGACTCGATCAGGACTGAACAGGGGAGGGGAAACGGGAAACCGATAGGAATCTTCGCGACTACGGATGTGCTCGCAATGGACATCATGTCATGGTGCCAGGACAATTCGGTCAGGATTGGCAGGGATGTGCTGATTGTCGGATATGACGACCTCTATCTCACCTCACATCTGAATCCGCCCCTCACCACCATACACCAGCCGTTCAAGAGGCTCGGGGAAATGGCAGTGGGCAAAATCGTAGGAATGATATATGGAGGGGAGGAAAAGAACGAACACATCCTCCCATATCTGGTAAAAAGAGGGTCGGCGTAGTTTAACTGTAAACTCCCAACTGAGCTGGGGGTTATCAAAGTCGCAGATCCCGGTTCTATAGGGTGTCGAGATTTTACTTTTGCGGAAATAGTGAATTGCTGTTTTGGCAGTTGAGGTGAAAAATTACAAGCATTCAGTACAGAAGACAAGCTAAAGCTTGGACTCCAACATATGCTCAAGATATGACGGTAAAATTGGAAATAATCGTTGGAGTACAAACTTCAGTTTGAGCGGTTCAAAAATTCAAGCCTCAAGCTCTGCTGGAGCTACATGACGGAAGGGAAAATATGAGAATCGGAGTAATTGCGGATCTTTTCAAGCTTCCGCTTCACATGAGCATTAGGAAGGCGGCGGAGCTGGGAGCGGACGGTGTCCAGATCTACGCTCTCGGAAAAGAATCCAATCTTCTGGAAATGGGTGGAAGACAACTGGAGGAATTGAAGACATGCTGTGAAGGGGAAGGGCTTGCCATCTCGGCTGTCTGCGGAGACATTGGCGGACACGGATTCCAGATTGCCTCCGATAATCCGGAACGTCTGGAAACAAGCAGGAGGATAGTGGACGTGACAAGACGGATTGGCTGCGATATCGTTACAACCCACATCGGAGTTATTCCGGCTTCAAAAGACAATGATATCTACAAAATTATGAGTTCGGCATTGCGCGATCTTGGCAGCTACGCCAGTGAAAACGGTGCAGTGGTCGCGATTGAAACGGGACCTGAGCCTGCGAAAATCCTGAAGCGCTTCCTGGATGATACAGGTTCGGAAGGGCTCGGTGTAAATCTCGATCCGGCGAATCTGGTTATGGTTCTGGACGAGGATC
>JANYBI010000444.1 GCA_025360875.1 Lentisphaerota bacterium | reverse complement strand
CTGTCCGAAAAGATTGTCTATCACATAGCGCCAGTGGGGGAACATGTCGAGGATCATGCTTCCGCCGTCCTCTTTCCTGTAGTTCCACGAAGGTCTCTGTGTAGGAATGATGTCCCCTTCGAAAACCCAATATCCGAACTCGCCTCTGACCGAAAGGATTTTTCCGAAGAAGCCGGAATCAATGAGCATCTTGAGCTTCAGGAGCCCGGGCAGCCAGAGCTTGTCCTGCACGACGCCATTCTTGAGACCGGCCTTCTTTGCCAGCGAATAAAGTTCGTATGCGTCCTTGCTGGTGGTGGCGGTAGGCTTCTCGCAGTATATGTGCTTTCCGGCCTTGATTGCCTTCTTGACTGCCTCGACACGCCTGTCGGTCGTCTGCGCGTCGAAATAGATGGAATAGCTTGAATCCTTGAGCACCTTGTCGAGATCCGTAGTCGTCTTTGAGATTCCTGAAAGTTTCACAAGCTCCTCGAGCTTCACCTCGTTCCTGCCGACAAGTATCGGATCCGGCATGATAGCCTCGGTATCCGAAATCTTCACTCCGCCCTGTTTGATTATCGCCGCTATCGAACGCATCAGATGCTGGTTCGTCCCCATGCGCCCCGTAACACCGTTCATGATGATCCCGACCTTGTGCAATTTCATAAGCTTATCCTTTCTAAAATTTTCCTTCGTAAAATTTTATTTTCCATATCTTCATTCGAAGTTCAAAGTTCTATGTTCATTTTTTTACCGTCTTCCGTCCTTCTCGCCGATTCTCCGATTCACCCATTCTCCGGTTCATTCTTTACTTCGGTTTCTCCGTACACTGCGGTTTCGCTCCTGCCGGCAACGGCGGCGCTTCGGCTCCAGCCTTCGGAAGCGTCCCTTCCAGCTCCTGTTTCCAGTGCGCCACATCGCCTGCCGGACCGTAGCAGTAGATCATCTTGGCGGGCTTGCCGGTAACATTGGTAACCTGGTGGAAAACTTTCGACGGTATGTAGACAGCCTGTCCGGCCTTCATAATTTTCTTTTCGCCGCCCAGGCACATTTCAGCTTCCCCTTCGAGGAGGAAATATACCTCCTCCTGTTCCTGGTTATGCCACGGCACCTGTCCGCCGTCCGCTTCCAGCGTCACAAATCCCATTGCGAAGTTCGCAGCCTGTACCGGCGAAACCCCGCCAACAATGTTCTGCGTCCGGCGTCTCGCAGGATAAGTCCGTCCTTTGATTTCCGAAAGATCAGCTATTGTCATGGTATTCCTTTCATTTATGGAGCGCCACCATCTTGGTGGCAAATACATAATTGCCGGCGAGACGCCGGCGCTCCTTTAAAAACGCTTTCCCTTTTTTATATGTATAATCAGGACCGTGCAGTCCTTTATCACTTCATATGTGTGCTCCATGAGGGCGTCAAACTGTATGGCTTCGCCGTCACTGAGCTCATGCTTCTCATAGGGAAGGTGCGCAATAAGCCTGCCGTTTATGACCCAGCAGATCTCGTAGTCGTCCTTGTGGATTTCCGGACGCGAGGTCCTGCTCCCGGCCTTTCCTATCCCATACAGGCATCTGATGTTGCCATAGTTAATTTCGGTGAACTTGAAGCCGTTCGACGAATGTACCGAAGGTCTTATCTTATGCGCGGACCTGGACTCCGCGAAATTGAGAAGCTCGGACGGATTCATGCCGAACACGCGTCCGAGCTTGAACAGGGTCTCGAGCTCGGCGGAACACTGGTTCCTCTCGAGCTTAGATATCACGGCAGCGGACACGCCGGACTTGCCGGACACGTCCTGTATGCTCAGTTCCTCGTTCTTGCGGAGATCGCGCAGGACCGAAAAGTCATACATCGCTATTTTCGAACTTCTTTTTTTCATAAAAATTTCAATCCTACTTGAAATTTTTCTCTGACAATATATTTATATTGTTAATATATTGTTAAAGAATAATTCGCGATGACAGCAAGTCAAGACTTGAAAGGAGAAAATATGAAAAAAGAAAACAGCGCGTCTGATCTGGTCGCGGAAAAGCTCAGGGCGTGCAGGATCATACCTGTACTTGTCATAAATACTGTCGAGGAAGGCGTGAAGATATGCGAGATCCTCTGCAATGCCGGACTCCCGTCGGCGGAAATAACTTTCAGGACATCTGCGGCTGAAGGGACAATAAGAGAGGTGACAAAGAGATTTCCAGAAATGACAGCCGGCGCAGGGACGATATTGAACACCTCGGATCTCGAAAAGGCTGTTTCAGCCGGTGCGAAATTCGCAGTCGCCCCCGGATGCAACCCGAAGATCATGCAGGCCGCGGAAAAACTCAGCATCCCTTTCTTCCCCGGAGTCTGCACCCCCAGCGACATCGAATGCGCCTACGAGAACGGTGCAAGGATCATGAAGTTCTTCCCTGCCGAGGCTTCCGGCGGAACAAACATGCTTAAGGCGCTCATCGGTCCCTACAAGCATCTCGGAATAAAGTTCATACCGCTGGGCGGGATTGATGCCGCAAACGTGAGGAAATATTTCGAGATGAAGGAAGTCATCGCCGCCGGCGGATCCTGGATGGTCAAGCAGGAGGACGTGACCGCCGGAAGATGGGATATCATCGAGAAGAACGTGAAAGAGGCGGTTTCGCTGGTGCAGAAGGATGTAAAGTGACCAAGTGACCAAGTGACAGAAGATCAAAATAGGAGATAATATAAATTTCATGAAAGGAAATTTATCATGAAAAAAGTAGCTTTGATTACCGGTGGTGCCCGCGGAATCGGATATGGGATCGCGCTTGGACTTGTGAAGGAGAATTTCAACATAGCCATTGCCGACATACAGGACGAGCAGAAAGTCGCCGAGAACATCGAGAATCTCCGCAAGGCAGGCGCCGAAGTCCTGTACTGCAGATGCGATATCAGCAATCCGGCGGACCGCAAGAAGATAATCGACGACATCAGGAAGAATTTCGGAAGGCTGAATCTGCTTGTCAACAACGCCGGCGTCGCTCCGGCCGTCCGCGCGGACATTCTGGAGGCATCGGAAGACAGCTATGAGCGCGTAATGAAGATCAACCTCCAGGGACCGTACTTCCTCACCCAGCTCGTGGCGAACTGGATGATAGAACAGCACAAGGCCGATAAGAATTTCTCCGGATGCATCATCAATATCTCCTCAATGTCCTCGACGGTCGCATCCGTCAGCCGCGGAGAATACTGCATTTCAAAGGCCGGCGTCAGCATGGCGACAAAGCTTTTCGCAGTACGTCTCGCAGAATTCAACATCCCGGTATATGAGATCCGTCCGGGCATCATCCTGACGGACATGACTTCCGCGGTGAAGGAGAAATACGACAAGCTGATCGCCGAAGGAATCCTTCTCCAGAAGCGATGGGGGTTGCCGGAAGACATAAGCAAGGCGGTATCAATGATGGCGAGAGGCGACATCCCCTACTCCACCGGACAGGTCATAATGATCGACGGCGGGTTCACGGTGGAAAGGTTATAAAATAAAAGGCACAGAGGCACAAAGGCGCAGAGGCACAGGGTTCGGAAGTTCGGAAGTTCGGAAGTAAGAGAGCAAGAGAGTTTTAAGATTAAAAATAATAATATTTACATTTCATAAAAGAGGAATCTCATGCAGAAGAGCAAAATTTCAGTACAGATGGGAAAAGGCAAAAAACTGAGTTTGCCTTGCACAAAGATACACACTCTCGTAATCGGAAGCGGGGCGGCTGGACTCAACGCCGCAGTACAGCTGCATGCGAATGGCACGACAGACATCATGATCGTCACTGAAGGTCTCCAGAAGGGCACTTCCATAAACACCGGCAGCGACAAGCAGACATACTACAAGA
>JANYBI010000438.1 GCA_025360875.1 Lentisphaerota bacterium | reverse complement strand
CAGCAGATGATGCCCACCTTCGTGCCGAACATCCTGGATGGAACGGAGGATGGATCACAGTAAATGCAGAAGAGCTGTCAGAAAACTCAATCACACGTGCAATCAGACGCGGAAACTACTACTCTTCATGCGGACCGAAATTTCATACTGTCGAATTGGACGGCGACAAGGTGCATATCACTACATCAGCAGTACAATTCATAAGGCTGGTCGGTTCCGGTCCCCTTGGCCAGCAACTTGGATCTTTTGAAGGACAACAGGAAATCACCGAGGCGTTCCTGCCTATTCCGTCCGACTGGACCCATTGCTACATCGAAATAGAAGATCATGAAGGCAAACGCGCCTGGACCAACACATTGTTTACGGTTGATCAATCCTCAAGGAAATAGCATGCGGGCGACGCTGGGATAGCACCACGCACAAGTTCAATATAATGGCATATTTCCTGCCATAGCGGCTTTTATCATCAGTTTTATTCGACGTATTTGCGATACATGACACTAAAACATTGAAGAGCCTTCAATTCAATTGTAGATTATAATAGTATAATCCAATGTGATTAGATTGGAGGGGACGAAATGAGAACAGGAGAATCTGTAAGGGAACCTGCGGTGGCGGGTCAGTTCTACGACGCCAATCCACAGAGGCTGAGGGCTGAAATAGAAACCATGTTATCTGCTGCTGATTCCGACCACGAAAAATCTGCCAGCGGAATCGTCCAGGCGCTGATCGTTCCACACGCCGGATACGTCTACTCCGGGAAAACAGCCGCCAAGACCTTCAAGACCGCACAAGGCGGAACCTACAAGCGGGCCATCGTGATCTCCCCATCCCATATGTTCCCGTTCGACGGCATTGTTTCCTCATCGTTCAACTCGTACAAGACACCGCTCGGCAACATCGAGATCGACATGGAAACAGTTGGCAAACTGCTCGGGAGCAGTACCTCCTATATATCTGAAATGACAGAGGCGCACGTTCCGGAGCATTCCCTTGAAGTCGAACTGCCGTTCCTGCAGGTTCTTTTTCCAGGAATAAGGATAGTCCCGTTCGTATGCGGAAATGTCGGGATGGATTCAGCTGACGAGATAGCTGAAGAGCTGTCCAAGCTCCTCATACCGGAAAACCTATGGGTGATAAGTTCTGATTTCACACATTACGGTCGCTCCTTCGGGTATAAGCCTTTCACAGAAAACATTCCTGAAAAGCTGAAAGAGCTGGACATGGGTGCGATAGAGAGGATAACCGCCCTGGACTTCAAGGGGTTTTCTGAATACATCCACAGGACCAGGGCTACGATATGCGGCGCCAATCCGATAAGGATACTTCTGAAGACTCTTGAAAAGGCCTCGGAAAAGGGTGCGGATTTCGAACCCCGCCTGGTGGAATACACGACGAGCGGTGAAATGACAGGCGACTTCTCCCATTGCGTGAGTTATGCCGGAATAGCCATATACAGAAAAAAAGGCACATGAAAATCCTGAAGAACATACTCTTTGTCGCCCTCCTGATGGCGCCTTTCATGGCACTGCTTGCCGGTGAAGTCCCAGGCGACGAGGCTGAGACACCATTATATGCGAATCGCGACTTACTCTGGTTCTGCGCGACATTCATCCTCCTCATGTTCTCCATATTTCTGCTCTACCTGCACCATGCAATGGTTAAAAACAGGAAACTGCTCCTCGACAGCGAAGAGAGATATCGCATCCTGGCTGAGAACTCCAACGACATACTGGTCAGGCTTTCCTCATCGAAGAATGCGATATACATATCCCCCGCATGCGAGAGAATACTTAACTACAAGCTGGAGGAACTTTCCGGTGACCAGTTCCATTCGCGGATCCATCCGGATGACATGGCTTCATTCAACTCCATATTCACAAATCCCGAACAGACAGCCAAGCAGGTCATATTCAGGTTCCTGATGAAGGACGGTTCATTCACCTGGATCGAATCCGTCAACAGGATAATCAAATCCAACAGGGATGATGGCGACATTGAAATTCTTTCCAGCTGGAGGAACATATCCGAGCGCAAGAAGAACGAAGAGGAACTCCTGCAATACAGGCTCCATCTTGAAAAGATGGTCTCAGACAGGACGGAAAAGCTCAACATTGTAAATGAGAACCTCACCAGGGAAATCAAGGAAAGGGAAGGAATAGAGGAGATCCTCAAAAGGCAGAACATCATTCTGGAGGCGGCCAGCAACTGTTCCGAGAGCCTCATCAAGCTTCCTGATTTCGAGTCGGCCCTGAACGATGCCCTTTCCCATATAGGACGAGCCGCTGAACTGAGCACCGTATTCATCTTCGAGAACAATCTTCCTGGCAACTCCGGCGAGATTACTGCAAGCATGAAGTATGAGTGGACTGTCGAGGGCGCACCGAGGCTCTCCGGGAATCCTGCATTCCATGATTTTACTTTTGAGGAAAACGGACTTTCACGATGGGTAGAAGTTTTGGAGCATGGAGGAAACATCTATGGGAACCTTCGGGATTTTCCGGAACAGGAATCCAAGATGTTCATGGGCATTGGGATCAAATCCGCACTCGTCATACCAATCAAATGCGCAGACAAATGGTGGGGAGAGATAATTTTCATCGAGACGAGGCATGACAAGACATGGTTTGAACCCGAAATAAAAGTCCTGAAAAGTTCCGCCAACATCATAGGCGCAGCAATAGAAAGACAGCAGATGGAGGCCGAGTTCAACATGCTCATACTGGGAGTCGAACACAGCCCGGCCAGCATAGTGATTACCGACATGGATGGAAATATCGAGTATGTCAACCCCAAGTTCACGAAGCTCACGGGATATACGCAGAAGGAAGTTCTGGGGAAAAACATGAGCATCCAGAAATCGGGAGAACATGGACCTGAATTCTACCGTCAGATGTGGAGCACGCTCCAGGCCGGCAAGGAGTGGAAAGGCGAATTCCACAACAGGAAGAAGAACGGCGAACTTTACTGGGAATACGTTTCCATATCCCCGATCATGCACAAGGGACAGCTCACGCACTTCATCGGATTCAAGGAGGACATAACTGGACGGAAGGAACATGAGAGATGGCTGAAGGAGGCCAAGGAGGCCGCCGAATCCGCCAACAGATCGAAAAGTGAATTCCTGGCAAACATGTCACATGAGATCAGGACTCCGATGAACAGCATCCTGGGAATGGCCGAACTGCTGCAGTCGTCATCCAACCTGTCGTCCGAGCATGTTGAATACGCCTCCGCGATATGCAATTCGTCCAAGATGCTGCTGTCCCTTATAAACGACATCCTCGACATGTCGAAGATAGAGGCGGGCAAGCTTGACATCCACAATGAGCCTCTCGATCTGCTTGAGACCATTGAAGATGTCGTCCATATAAATTCAGTCGCAGCCGCCGGCAAGGATCTCAGGCTGATAGTAAGTTTCGAACAGGGAACTCCCAGATATGTCATCGGAGATGCTATAAGGATAAGGCAGGTACTTATAAACCTTACCATCAATGCTGTGAAGTTCACGAAGAAAGGACATGTGCTCATCAAGGCATCATGTCCGGAAATGAATGCCGACTCCGCCTCCATAAGGATAGATGTAATTGATACTGGGGCGGGTATTCCGGAGGAATCGCAGAAATTCATATTTGAGAAATTCACGCAGCTGGATGCGTCGATGACAAGACGGTATGGGGGCGCCGGGCTCGGACTGCCGATCTGCAAACGCCTCATGGAACTCATGGGCGGTGAAATCGGTGTCTCAAGTTTCGCGGGGAAAGGTTCCGACTTCTACTGCATATTCAAGTTGCCTCTGATGCCTACGGTCCCCGGCCAGGATGTCATTCTTGAAACCAACTCCACTCCTGCCAGGATACTGGTGGCTGACGAGAACCATATGAGCTGCGAATCCATGTGCAGCCAGATATCCGCGTTGAACATCTCATGCGAGAGCGCAAACAGCTTCGCAGGCGCTATGGAACTGCTGAACAAGGCCACAGGCGATGGCCAGCCTTTCACCATCTGCTTCATCGACAGGGATGTCCCTGGCTTCAATATCGACGCATTCAAGAACTTGCCGGAATCCACGGAAATAATAATCATGTCTCCGGATCAGAAGGGCTCAGAGGCATACAAGAACAGGGAGAATATGATTTTCATGAGACGTCCATTGAAGCTGTCATGGCTTCCGGACTTGATAAATGAAGCCCTTCTCAGGAACCGCAGGGCTTAAGGGCCAGGCAAGTCACCATTCATAGAGTATGTATAGTTTCTTGATTGTGAATTCGGTGATTACCAGCACCCAGCCAAGCGGACCGTAAATGGGCGTCCTGTGCTTGAACTTCTCCTCAGGCTTCTGTTCGAGCTCCAACTGCAGGAATTCGACATCCTGCTGCGCCCTTTCCAGAGCGGCCTTGGCATTGTTGGCCTCATCCACTGTCTTGGCGTTCCTCATGATTTCCATATATTTGTCCCGTGCCAGGATGGCCTGCTCAAGACGTCTTTTATTATCCTTGTAGCTGGTGTCCAGGTTCCCCGTATCTTTCATTTCAGCCGGGGCAATGCCTGGCATGTCAGGTGCATCATTAAATTCCTTCTTGGGAGGTGGCGTTGAAGAACAAGCGCAGAAAAATACCATCATTACGGTTGCGAGCAATATGTTTTTCATGGAATCTACCTTGTTTATTAATAATGCTAATTTAATGCATCTGGCATGAATAGTCAATGAGCCAGTCGCAAAACTCAAAGAACCCAGTCGGCCGGTTCAACCTTGTAGAATCCAACCAGTTCCCTGTACAACTCAGGATGTGCCATCTTCATCTCACAGGATTTGAGGAAGAAACCTTCGGTGACTACTGCAAAGAATTCTGCCGGATCCTGCGCCCCGTAATCATCGATCACATCTTCATCTCCCCCGACTGAACAGTCCCTGAGATTTTCATATTCCTTTGCGAATACGCTTGCCCATTTCCCATAGCGGGAGCCCTCGCCCAGTTCCGGCAGGCCGTTTAAAAATCCATCTTCCGCATCTATCTGATGGGCGAATTCGTGAAGTGCCAGGCTATGTCCGCATTTGTCATCGGAAAGTTCCTCCACGATCTTCTTCCAGGAGAGGATCACCGCGCCCTGCTCCCAGGATTCCCCCAAGTTCACAGCCTTCCCCTTGATAGTCTGGCCGGCAATATGGAAATCGTCGTTGACCCAGTAGGCATCGGGATAGACAAGCACGGATGAAAGCCTCGGAAAATAATCGGTATCCCTGTTAAGGAGAAGCATGCATGCATGCGCCGCTATCTTCACCTTGATATCCTCTGAAATTTTCTGGCCCATGCATCCTTCAAATGCTTTTTCTGAAAGAAACACGCTGACGTGGCCCCGGAGTTCCTTCTTCAGATCCTGCGGAAGTCTCCTGCAGAGCGGTATTTCATCGAGTATCCTGTCCCATTCCGGAGGGAAAGGTTTTCTGAAAGACGCCTGGCGCCTGGATATTTTCCTCCTCTTGCGGAAAAAAAGGAAAACGACAGGAACAAGGAACAGCAGCAATAATAGAAGTATTTTATCCAAGGCACGCCATGTTTAGGAAAACTCCCTGTTTAGTTCCCGGGCGGGAAAAGGGCCGTGGCGCCTTTGCTAAGAAGGGCGGCCTCGTTGCCAATCTCCCTTAGCACAGCCAGAATGTCAGTCGGCTCCCCACCGCCACGTTCAACTTCCGGAGCATGTGCGGCATGTTGCAGATGTTCGTCAGTGTCACCGAGACCGCTGTCCCTGAGCTTCTTCAGCCTTGCAAGCATCGTATCACGCACTTCGTCATAGTTGTCAATGCCCCTGAAAATACCTACGTGCATTGAAAACAGCTGGCTCTGTCCATTATGGTCGGGCTGTGCCACTGCCCCTCCGCCCGCTGTTTCAACTTTGAGATCGGCAATACCGAAAAACCGCTGTATCGGGCCCTGTGAAATGGATATGTTCTGGATGTTGGCGAATGTCAGGGTCATTTCCCGCACAAATATAATCCCCTCCCTGATCCTCAGGCTCCTGTCAGTGATCTTATACCATCTCATCTCATAATCGAGCCTGAGCATTATGAAGGAGATCGCCAGATGGACGAGGGCCACAATACATATTCCAACAAATGAAATAAACGTGAAAATCAGAAAGGTAGGGGTAAGCGGATGTGACTTTAATGTTGCTGCAAAATAAATCCCCGCCCCCAATGCCAGCGCGAAAGCTGTGAAAACCTTCTGTATTATCCATACGTAGAGGCGGTACTTGAAGAAGTTAGGGGAAGCCCTGAAAACCTTCAGGCTACCGACCTCTCCCATCGGGTCAAGGGGTTCAGGGGGAACCCTGAGGACCCTGAGCACTATGTTTTTGACGAACTGATACATTATGGTTGTTTCGCCGCAGCCCTTTCCAACGCCTCCCTGGCGGATTTCAATTCATTCCTTATTTCCATGAGGACCGACAAGGCTTCACCTGTAATCTGCTGCCCGCCGGCGGGCTGGACCTGAACATTCGATTTCACAGCTGACAGCTCCTTGTACCCGCGCATCTTCGTATACAGGAAATCGCGGAGCCCTTCGTATTCAATTATACCCTCGATTGTCATTTCCGGTTCCGCGCTTCCTGAAGCAGTCTGAACCTTCACATCGGCAAGCCCAAGCCACCTCTGGATCAAGCCCGACGTCAGGTGTATGTCCTGGATCCTGGCATATGTCAGATTCACCTCCCGCCGGAAAACCAGACCCCATTTCATGCTTATGCCTTCTTTGTCAAACCTGTATTTCAGGGTGTAATACCTGAACAGGAGCACTGGGAGCGTGATCAATATGAAAGGGCCGGAGAGGATACTCCGGATCACGTAGAGCTTCAGAAGCATCGGAGAGGGCCTCTCAATCCTGTAGATTTCCGTACCATCAATCATTTTTAAACCTTTCCGTAATAGTTCTTTTATCGCAAAATCAGTCGACACCGTCTTCCTTGACCTTCTTCTTCCTATTGAGGTAATCAACTGCCTTGCTTATTTCAAAATCAAAATCTTTCGCGTACGGGCCACTGCTCTTGTATGCCGTCCAGACTGCAAGAGCCTTGTCAAGTTCGCCGTTCTTCTCGTACTCAAAGGACTGCTTTTTCAGCTCCTCCAGGGCGGTCCGCTTCTGATCCTGTATTTTTTTGTTCTTAAGTTTCTGGACCTTGTCAAGGATTTTATCCATCTCGCCTTTCGCCGCAGCGGCACAGTCAGCATCACCGACCCGCTGGACCGCTTCAAACATCACGAGGGCTTTCCTGAAATTCGACGGATCCGGATTGCTCTCTATGAACTTCACAGCTTCATTGAACAGATTTTTCGCCCTGTCCTTTTTTGCATCCGCCATGCCTTTCTTGATGACGAGAGAGAAACCAGCAAGACAGATCGTAAAAAGCAACACATAGATGACGACTTTCATCATTTTTGCGGACATGATAGGCTGTCCGGTTTTTTTCTTCTCAACCGCCACCTTCCCAATGGCTATTCCTACTCTAGTCTTCCCTGTCTTGATATGGGATGTCACCAGTTTCCCACCCTCGCTCAAATCATCCATTATATCCTTTATCTCCTGTATGCAGTCATCCCAGCTCGCAAACCTGTCCTCTTTCCGCTTTGCCATCATGATACTGATGAGTTCAGCAGTATTCTTTGAAATATCCTTCCTGATTTTGCGCGGATCCGGAACCGGCTCGTCGAGGTGCCTGGCAAGCACTTCCATCGCATTGTCTCCGGGAAACGGGGTCTGTCCGACAAGCATATGGTACAGGCTTGCCCCGAGCGAATACATATCGGCGCGGAAATCCATGTCCTTCAGGGCCTTCGCCTGCTCAGGGCTGACATACTGGGGGGACCCCACCATCATTCCGGCCATGGTCAGCTCGACGTCCTCTCCGCCTTTGACCTTCTTTGATATGCCCAGATCCATCAGCTTGACATCGCCTTCGTTTGTGAGCATGATATTGGCGGGTTTGATGTCACGGTGGAGTATTCCATGCTTGTCCCAGGCATATTTGAGCGCATATGCTATTTCGCAGCACACCCTCAGCGCCTCAAATTCCGAGAACTTGACACCTTCGTCAAGAAGCCGCTTAATGTCCTTGCCATCGATGTATGTCATTGAAAAATAATAGACGTCGCAATCCTTGCCTGCTTCGATAGCGCTGACGACATTTGGATGCTCTATCTGTGCGAGGATCCTGACCTCCCGGTAGAACCTCTCAAGATAAGCCTGGTCCTTGATAAGATCCTCATGCAGTATTTTCAAGGCGATAGGCCGTTTCATCGAACGCTGTTCAGCGAGATAAACCTCCCCCATCCCCCCTATTCCAATCCGCTCCCTGATAAGATAGTCGCCTACAACCGCACCCTTAGTCAGAATCGGTGATGGAGCCATCATCTCCGTCTGGCAGACCGGGCATCTGATCAAAGTTTCTTCCATGGAGTCGTCCCAGTCGAACTCCTTCTTGCAGGATGGACAGATATACGTATTTTTCAAATTCCGATTCCCCGTTTGCAGCTTAGAACCAATAATATTATGGCAATTTATAAAAATATTCCACAACAATGCTATTATCAAACATAGGAACCTCAAAAAATACCCATTACTTTGACTTTGTCACATGTTGCATTATAATTCAGAAAGTAATCCTGGAGCGTGTAAAACATGAACAAACCGAGGTTTAATATGAAGAAACTGATCATCGCCTTCATTTCAATGTCAATCATCCTCTCTCTTCTTTCCGCCTGCGGCGGTAAGGAAGAAATCTCTGTCAACACAGCCCCTTACGAGGCGGCCATAAAGGAATATTGCAAAAGCAGAAGCATGGACATGAAAGTTGCAAGTTTCGAGAAAGTCGATGAGAAAGGTGAGACAGCCATCGCCATATGCAAAATGGAGGCGGCCGAATTAAGCGGCCCTAAAGTCATCTGGCAGTTCACGTTCAAGAAAGAGAACGGCAAGTGGAAGGCTATTTCCCAGGAAGTTAAAAAATAATCCGGCCCATTTCCTATTCGGTACCAAGTTCAATCAGGCGGTAGTCTGCCCTTCCCCGCTTGAATGCAAAAACCTCATGATGGTTCCTTGCAAGGATGCCAAGCTCCGAAAGTTCATCCAGCAGTTCCGCTCTGGACAGCAGATATTTCACATTGGAATCCACCTGCTCGGGTTTAACCAGGAATTCAACCCTCGGTCTGACGTAGAAGAGGAATGGTTCACACTCGATCTTATATGCGCACAGGACATTTCCTGAAATCTTTTCGGTCAAATCCTGGCCAGTCTCGCTTGTTTTCCTGCCAATTTTCTCCTCCACGACCGGTAGCACGAATGAAGCGTAAAATATCACCGCCGATACCATAGTAAGCCCAGTAAAGAGCACCAGCTTCTCATATCCTGAGACAGGTTTCCAATTCCTGTAGGCTGACAATGCAATCAGGGACGTCATCACAGCTGCAAAAAAGATTCCCAGCTTAACCTCATTTGAGACGAACAATGAAAACAATTCGGAAATTCTTAGCGGAAAAAGTCCATGTATTGAACTGGAGAGGCAGATCAAAATTGCCATGATGACTGATACAGTTGGAACTGCGGCCAGAACGAAAAAAAGGATCCGTCTCCATGCTTTCTCAGCAAGCGCCGGAATTGACGGCTGAACAGAAACAAGCCATCCAAGGAGAGTAAACGCCAGACAGAAAAGAGGGAATGAATATCTTGCCTTGGTTCCAGGCATGAGGTTGACCGCCACGAAGGACAGGACCAATGCCAGCCTGCAGGCCTTGAATATCATGACATGACGTTCCCCAACATTTTTAACCCATCCCGGTATCCACAGGAACGGTATTAGGATAAGCCATGGGAGATATCCCATTACCGCACCAAGCACGCGTTTGAACCAAAGGAGGAGATTGACATCTTCCGCAGTAAATCTCATCTTTATCTCGCTGAGCCAGGTACTGGCCATGTGCTCCGACTGGGTCTTTGGCGCATTTATCAGGAACGCCCATGAAAAGAAAATCATGCACATAATGGCAATGCCGACGAAGTGCTCATATCGCAACAGTTCCTTGGAACGCCCTTCTGAGATTAGAACGCTCAGGACGACTGCATAGAAGAAAAGGAGGATCAACGGACCTTTCACAAGAAGGCCTAAGCCTATTATCAAGGCAGTTATGAGCCAGAGACGAAGCCTGGAAAAATCCCGGGCAGTCCACAGGTTCAGCCAGCAGACAGTTGCGATTCCTGTTATGGATGCGTAAATGCTGTCAATCTCAATCTGGCGTCCGTTGTCGAAAGAGGCATATGCCGTCATGAAAAATATCGCGCCCATGAAACGCGCCTTCAGGGAAAGAAGCTCAGATGACATCAGGACGAGCGTGGAAACAAAGGCGAGAATGAAAAGGACTGACGGAAGCCTGGCTGCAAATTCGGAACGTTCTCCACAGATTATAAATGAGGAGGCAATAAGCCAGTTGATCATCGGAGGTTTCTTGAAATACTCATTGCCGGCAAGACTGGGAGTCCTCCAGTTGCCCGTATCAATCATCCCCACTGCAGGCATTATCCTGCGTCCTTCGTTGAAATCAATGTCGATCGTACCGAGTCCGGGAAGATATATTCCCGCCCAGATCAGGAAGACGATTATGAAGGCGCCAAGTTTATTCAAGGTTGAATTCCATTATGATATTCCAGATTGCCTTCATCATGCCGGCGACAATTGACTCAGCCTGTCTTCTTTCCCAGAAGGGATTTTACAATAGGGCATCCAGGCTGGACCTTCTGTCCGCCCAGAGCGGCGGATTCGTATAACGCCGTCAGAATCTCGATATTCTTCTTTCCCTCGGGAGCTTCGACAAGCGCTGGTTTGTTGCTGACTATTGCGTCAATCACGTTTGCAAGATACGGAGTGTGCCCATGCCCGTAGACGTTGGGCACTTCCTGCGAGGATGCGTTCTGCATCAGGAGATCGTCGGGTTGTTCGTCCTGGAACTTCCAGTAGAGAATCTTGTTCACAGCATGGCCCCCAATAATAATCGTGCCCTTTTCACCGAGAAGGCTGAGTGACCCTTCGAGATCTTCAGGACGCGACGCTACAGTTGCCTCGTATGCGCCAAGGGCACCTGACTTGAACTTGAATGTCGCCAGCGAGGTGTCCTCAACCTCTATGTCGAGGAGCCGTGTAGCCGATATGCACTGCATGGACTCGATCGGCCCCATGAACCACTGTAGAAGATCAAGATGATGGCTAGCCTGCTGGGACATCACTCCACCGTCAAGTTCCCATGTACCATGCCAATTGTCCTGTTCGTAATATGACTGGACACGTCTCCATCTGACGCGGACAGTTCCCATGACCATCTTTCCGAAACGGCCGGAATCGAGAGCATTCCTGGCGGAGACGACGGCGGGATTGAAACGGTTCTGCTTGACCACAAAAAGACGGCACTTGCTATCGGCACACACCTTCATCATCGCATCGCAGTCAGACACACGCAGGGACATCGGCTTCTCAACAACAATGTGTTTCCCATATTTCGCGACATCGATAACGTGCCTTGCGTGATAACCGGTAGGGGTTGCAATATCAACAACGTCAATCTCGGGATGCTTCTTCATCATTTCATGATAGTCCAAATAATATGGAACTTTGAATTCCTCCGACTTGGCCTTGGCCTTTTTCTCGTCCACGTCGCAAATCGCAACCAGTTCGCCATCGATCTTGCCGGATGTCAATGCCTTCAGGTGGTTGTTCGAGACGCGTCCGCATCCTATTACCGCAAATTTCAGTTTCCTGTTATTCATAATTTAATATCCTTAATTTTATATTTTCCTTTCCTGGATGGATAAGGAAAAGAAAATATTTGTTCTATATAATTTTTCAATCTGAATTGGCTTTTTTATTCCTCGAATAAAGCTTGGCAATCAGCCAGATAAGGACAAGGGCGAGAAGTGCAAGCATTATGTAGATCATGGTCTGGCCGATATTTCCCTGCTTCGCCCCTTTGCCAATAAGCGTAAATGGAATCGCCTCCGGGAAAAGTCCTATGAGCGTCCCGATGAGGAAATCCCTGTGCCTGATAGGCGACAGCCCGAGGATCAGGTTGATCACCATTCCATGGATGGGCATCTGCCTTGCAAGTATCACCGCCGGAATCCCGCCATGCTCCAGAATTTTCACAAGCTTATTGAGCCCGTGGCTGTGCTTCAGGACGAAATTCCTGCCGCCCCATCTCACAAAAAGGAAAACAATGTAATAGGCAATCAATGTACCGATCACGCAGTACGTCAGCCCCATGACGAATCCGAAAGCCATCCCGCCGACCGGACAGAGGAGAAGACGCGGCACTCCGGCGCATACAAGGACGCACACACCCAGGATGAAGATCAGCGGCGCGAGAAATCCGGTCTGTTTTATCTTCTCGCAGATTTCGGGTGCCTTGTCGATGTATTGCTTCAGCGGGGAGTTATATGCGATGAATATGATTATGACAAATCCGAGCAGGAAGAGAAAGTCTTTCCTTATTGAAAGGACGGAGCTTGAGGCAGGCTTTTCAATCAGATGCTGGAAATCCCCTTCGGAACCGTTGTCGCCATTCCTATTGCCGTTCCCATCCGTATTGTTATCCGTCATTTTCTTGTTTTCTTCTGAACTCTTTGTCTATATTAAAATTCGAAGCACGAATATCGAAACTCGAAACAAACTGGGAATTAATAAAATTCGAATCTTCAAAACATTGTTTTAAAATTCATATTTCCTGATTTTGAGATTGTTTCGGATTTCGTGCTTCGGATTTCGATATTAGGATTAAGAATGTTCATCTCCAACTCTGTCACCTATGAGAGCTCTTTTTTTCATCCAGCGCATCGCGAAACAGTCCATTATCCCGCGCCAAAGCCTGTTGCCAATGCCGTATTTCGATTTCCCCCGTGTGCGGGGTCTGTCGTTGACAAGAAGCTCGACGACCCTGTATCCCTGCATGCGGAGAAGGGTCGGAAGGAACCTGTGCATCCCATTGAAAACCGGTATCTGCCAGAGCGCCTTTTTCCGTATCGCACGATATGTACAGCCAGCATCGACAATCCTGTCCCCGGTTATTGCGTTCCTGAAGGCATTTGCCGAGCGGGACGATATCCTTTTTACAATGGTGTCCCGGCGCCGCCTGCGAACTCCGCAGACACAGTCGATATCATCCTGAAGTGCCTCAAGAAGGGCGGGGATATCGGCCGGATCATTCTGCTGGTCCGCATCCATCGTGATGATTATCTCGCCGTTGGCGTTCGCGAAACCGGTGGCCTCGCCTGCGCTCTCTCCGGAGTTTACCGTATGGGGGATTATCCTTATGTAGGGCTTTGATTCCTTCAGCTTCTTCAAAACCTCGAAGCTTCCGTCGGTGCTCCTGTCATCAATGAATAAAACTTCAAATTTCTTCCCGACCTTTTCAAGGACGGGCTCAAGTTCCTTGACGAGAGGCTCAAGGTTGTCCTCCTCGTTGAA
>JANYBI010000423.1 GCA_025360875.1 Lentisphaerota bacterium | reverse complement strand
TAAACCTTTTAATTATCCACAATCAAAATCCATCAGACATCCACATGGTCAAGGAGATGCAAGGCGTAGCATTCATGAGCCAGACAGGGAAAAGGCGACCGGAAGTATGGCTAGAAAAATCCGAAGGCAATTTCCAATTGCGAAAAATTCGCAATTGGCATTTTTCTTGATGATCCGGTTTGAAACTGTTCCTGGACGAAGATAATGTTTTGACCCATCGGCACAACCGGTCGACGGAATGTGGCAGTGCGGAAGATCAGTGTTGTACAACATACTAGACGTGGTAACTTTTATTTTCTGTTAATATTCTATTTTACGCTTGACAATGCGTTGGGTGTAAATTAAGATTTAGGCTGTTGATCAGGAAGTTTGCTGTAGTAATGGCGCCAATATAGTTTCAAAAGGGGATATATTGGATATGGGGAATGTCGAGAAAAGGGGCGAAGTCAAAAAGAACGGGAAGAAATTCCTGTTTTCAACTGTTTTTGTACTGGCTGGCCTTGTAGCGATTTCCACTATTTACATTTTCGCTACCGGAAAATACCGTCTCTTTATCAAACCACAGCCTTCCATGCTCCCGATGTCCGGCAAAGGCCAGGCAATTACCCCGGCGCACAAGGAAGCCAAAGCCGTCCGTGATGACGATATCGAAAACATCCTCCAGAAATACAACGTGGAATTCTACGCCGGGCGGAAGCGCTTCAATGGCAATCCGTCGCTTCTTGAAAGCATAAAGATCGCTTCAATTGAAATCCCCCCTTCAATAAGACTCATCGCCGGGCTTGAAAAGGAAAAGGGATATTACGCGAGGTATGCGGCGGTTAACTCCCTCGGGAAAAATCTTTCCGACAAGGAGGTCAACGCCCTTCTCTACTTCCTGCACAAGCGGCCCGACGACGACAACCTCTCGCTCCTTGAGTTTGACTCGGTGAAGAACGATGCCGTCCTCGCCCTGATTAGGCAGGCCAACTGCCCCGACGACCTGGTTCCGCACCTCATAGTGATGTACCGTGACAGGACCTTTGACAACGTCTGGCGGGCCTACTGCATTCAGTTCATGGGGACGATATACGGAAAGATCGCCAATGAAGGGTACAGGTCCGCCGTGGACAAAGTTTTCGACGAGGCGCTGCATGATGTCTCCGGGATTCCCGGGACGACCCTGGTGATGATGACCGACTTTGCGGGCCAGCCAGGTTTCGAAAAATCAAAGATAGCCGATGCCGCCCGCAGTCTTTGTGCCGATGTGCGGACTGACAACGGCGTGAGGATAACGGCCCTGCAGGTCTGCGCAAGGTTGGGCGACCGCAAGGTGATTCCGGTTGCGCGGGAGATAGCCGGAAATTCGGACAACATCCCCCTGAAGATCTCAGCCGTGGCCGCGCTTGGGGCGTTCGGAGAGCCAGCGGACCGCGAGCTCATCAATTCCCTTGCTTCCAGCGGCGATATCAGGATGCGTACCGCGGCGAAAGCCGCGCTTAAGAAAATAAAAATGTAATAATGGAGAAAATGATATGCGAAAAAACAGGCTTCTGCAACTGGCCGGCTTTCTGATCCTATTACTCGGACTTTCATTTTACACATTCGCTCAGGCGCCGTCGGTTCCCGGCGATCCCGGACTTTACCAGGCGACATTCACCAGGGCGATCATATCATGGGCCCCTTCAGAGGGCACTCCTGTTCCCGACGGATACAAGGTTTACAGGGACAGTGTTCTAGTCGCCACGGTAACGGAAGCCGAATATACTGACACCGGACTTACCGCCGACACCACCTATGTATATACTGTAAAGGCATATTCAGGCAATGATCTCTCATTGCCCAGTTCGGCCCTCACGGTGAAAACGCTGAAAAACCTAGAGATCGAGGATGCCTCGGTAATCCAGCAGATAGTTGATTCGGTCGATCCTCTCGGCCTCTCCGCAGCCGATCTCATAACGGCGGTACAGGATGCGCTTCTGGCCCTCAATTACACGAATGTGGACTTCTCCCAGATCAATGTTCCGATCTTTTCAGCTTTCATAACCCGTGAAATGTCCGCGATAGCTCAAGGTGTCCAGCCGTCATCGGATACCGCGCGGATCGCGGACCGGCAGAGTCTCGACCAGTTCCTCCTGGGCCGTTATCCCGGCCATTCCTTCGTCGATCTCTATTTGTACGGCAAGCTTTCCGAGCTGGGCGAGGAGCACTGGCAGAATGGGCATCCTGACGCCGCTGGAAGCCTCTTTGAGTATTGCCTTAGTTTCCTTTCTGACCGGGAACCTTCCGTTTTCAGTACTTTGGACAGGCTTGCAGAATTCAAATATTCCTACTTCAATACATACGCCACAAGAACCGAGCTGGTTACGGCCGTAGCCGGATACAAGGCGCAACTCATGCGGTTCTTCGACTATTTCCCGAACTCGACGTCGGACTACGCATATTCCATATATAACAAAGTAGCCAACGTTTATTTTTTCAATTTCCCGGTACTTCTCTATTATGACAGCTACGACCAGACGGCTTATTCCAACGCGCTCCTCGCGATCCAGGCGGCACGGAACCTTCATGACACGAACATAATCCAGATAAAGAACACCAAGATCTTAGCTTGGGAGCTCCAATCCTCCTCAATAAGTTTCAAGACGGGCGAAGGCGTTCCGCTTGACGGATTCGTCGACGTCGTCAATATCAGCGGGATAGATGTCTACCCGCAGCTGCCCATACCTTCCGACATAAGGAGGATCACTCTTGTGGATGGCGTCGCCTCGGTTCCGATGTACAAGGGACATCGGTATGATCTCAGAGCGAGCGTCAGCGTGTCCGGCGGTCCGGCCATCAAATATGAAATCAGGGATGTGCAGCACCAGAAGGGATTTCGTGTCACATGCGACCACGGCACCGGTTCGACCGTATCCGCCCTGCAGAACCCGAATGCGCCTGCGGAAATAGTTTTCCTGTCCAGCCAGCCGACAGCCCCCTATAACCTAGCCGCTGAAATCACAGGAAGCACGTTCACTCTCAGCTGGGACTGGGTGCCGCCTTCAGAGAACTATACGCTTGGCCACTTTGAGGTTTACAGGGGCGGAGTCGACATCGGCTCCGTGACTTTCCAGAGCATGGCGAACATCCCGCTGCGCTCGACAGACAACACATATACATATACCGTGAAGGCGTTCAACTCCAGCAACGTCGCTTCCGACGAAAGCATCCTGCTTGAAGTCCTGCCCCCGGATTTCACAGCGGCCGAGGCGGCCTACTACGCCTGGAAAAAGAAATATTTCGGCAACCAGCCCATGAACGATACCGACGACGCAGACAACGACGGACTCAGCAATATCGTCGAATATTCTCTGGGATCAAATCCAGTCCTCGCGCCGGTAGCTGATGTAAAATCCACGCTCCAGGGCGTTACTCCCGGGATCTCGGTAAAATATTACCAAGGAGAGTGGACCAACATTCCCGATTTCAGCCATCTGCCGCCGATATCATCGGAGGTCCTTTCATCTCCATCGTTCACCTCCACTACGGAAAACATACTTGGCAGCGGCCTGTCCGACTACATGGGTGCCTCTTTCTCAGGATATCTTGATGTGCCCACGTCTGGAGTCTACTGCTTCTTCCTGACCAGCGACGACGGCTCTCGCCTTTATATTGATAACTCGCTCCTGATTGACAACGACACCAGGCACAACGCCAGGGAGCGCAACGCCTATCTGTACATGAAACAGGGAGTCCATAAAATCGGGATCGACTACTTCGAATATAACTCCTCGGCCATCCTTACTCTCGAATGGGCGGGACCGGGATTCACACGAAGAAATGTGGATGACTCAAACCTCTGGATCTGCACCAGCCCGGCACCTCTTCTCGATGAGACCATTGCATGGAACAAGGATTCGGACCATGACGGTGTCTGTGATGCAGACGAACTGATCGCCGGTACAAATCCCAATAATCCTGATTCTGACAATGACGGACTCACAGATTTTGAAGAGCTTTATATATATCATACCAATCCTAATCTTGCCGATACTGACGGGGACGGACACAGCGACTACGAAGAGGTGAAAGTCACATTCACGGATCCGAATGTATCGGAATTCGACAACACATGTACCACGGTCCTCACCGTCAATGGCAGCCAGGGAATTCCAATCGCCGGTGACTGGATTCCGGATGGCACCGCTCTCTACACGGAATGCCTCAACGGTACTGTAGAATATCCGATTAGCGTCGCCAATGCCGGAGTATACCGGCTTGAAATTGAAGCAACGAGCCATTTCGGCGCAGAGCAGAAATCTTTCCTGCTTGAGCTTCTCATGGACGACTCCTCCTGCGGTTCCCAGGCTCTGACCGCCAATGAAACCACGGCCGGCAAGGCCTGGTTCTATCTGCCGAAGCTCCAGGCAGGAACCCATAGCGCGAAGATTAAATGGATTAATGTAGCCAGCAACACGTTCATCAGCATAAGCGCATTGCGCCTCCAGATCCTTGGTGGTCCCGACAGCAACAGCGATGGGATACCGGATTGGGTAGATGCTAGGAACGCGGCGCTTTCGGGAGTGACGGTTCCGGCCACAAGCAAGGTTTCGCCAGTATGCATAGAAGGGGCGAACGCCTCCAACATCGAGCAGATCTCCATAGAGGGCTTTTATACCGAACCGGAACAGGATCCGGTGCCGCCGGTTGTCCAGCATAGCATTGAAAACGGCTGGTATTCGGATGTCACCCTTTCGCCGAATGCGCCTAGCAATCTCACTATATCGTTCCAAGGCGGGCAGATTGCTGTGAACAGGACTGTTACATGGACGCCAACTAACATCCCTCCAGGACGGCAATCAGACAATAAGGCTGAATGACTCATTACTGTTGACGGCATTCCCTGAAAACGGACAGGGTTCGGTCTCGATCAGCGTGGAAGGCAACACCCTCACGACAACATCCGATGCTCCGGTCCCATACAAGTTTGAGAACGCAGGTGACATCCAGGTATCAGCGACTTTCACACCGGAGGGCAATGGGACACCTATCACTGACTCGATCACTGTAAAAGTAGTCTCAAGCTCCTTCAGCGGGAAGCCGGTGTTTTTCCTGAACGAGAAGAGGGGCTGGCTCAATCCAGGCCTTGACGATCTGGCGGTGATCAAGTTTGACCGGAACCTCAACGTATACGAGAGCAGCCTCAATCCCGGACGCCGGCTCGACATCAAGGTCCTCAAGGACGTCCCGAGCTATGTCGTCGCACGTCTCGGAAACGATGGTCCGATCATGGCAAGCTCCGAAATAACAGTCATAAAATTCGCAGTGAACGATGATGGAACTCTCTATGTTATCAAGACGTACCAGGATGGAAGCGTTTTGATGGAGGGAAGGATTGGCCTGAGCTATATCCCACTGGATATGGTGATCTATCTGTATATTCGTTCTACTGGCATCACTTTCGACGATGGCACAACGGAACGTGAAATCACTGCCGCCGATTTTGACTCGTCCGGCG
>JANYBI010000419.1 GCA_025360875.1 Lentisphaerota bacterium | reverse complement strand
GCTCTCCGTAGCCGTCCGTTCATTGCGGCGCTTTCGGAGAAAACGCCCTACCTTCGACAATTTTGAAATCAGATCAAATTAAATAATGGAGAAATATGAAAATCAGAGGGTGGTTCATGAAAAATAATCTGGCGATATTGCTTGCGGCGATCATCTCCGTGTCCGGTCTCCTGGCTCCGTCCGCCTTCTCGCAGGGCGTATATCACAACCAGCGGATCTTCGTGGTGCCGACTCCCCCTTCGACAGGCTCAGGACAGGCGGGTAAAGTTGTAATCGACGGCGATCTCAAGGACTGGGATCTCAGCGGAGAGATCCTCACCTACGTCGTGGAAGCGTCCATGGCATACCAGAGTGCGAAGACCGCAATGATGTATGACAACGAGGCGCTGTACATTTCAAGCCGCATCGCAGATCCGAGTCCGATGCTGAACCAGGCCGATCCTGCGGTAAATCCCGATTTCGGCTGGGACGGCGATGCGTTCCAGCTGCGACTGGCGCTGGATCCTTCACTGGGCTACCCTCTCAAGATCGGACAGTATGACCGCAATCCCACCGACATGCTCGTTCACATGACGCTGTGGAACTTCAGTGGCAGCAACAAGCCTGTTCTCCACCTGAAATACGGCATGGATTATCATGATGCGCATGGCTATGTCAAGGGCGTCGTGCCTGCCGACAAGTTTGAGGCCACCTATAAGAAATGGGATGACGGCAAGGGTTTCACTTTCGAATACCGCATCCCGTGGAGCACTCTGGGAACGCCACGTCCGTTCAAGGCCGGCGACCTTAGCGCGGCTGCAATCCAGATCCAGTGGAGCGACGCGACAGGTGCGCATTCTTACGGCGGAGGATGGGCGGTGGATCTGATGTCACGCGCCGGTTTCACCTATCAGTCCACTGGCAGCTGGGGCAAGGTGATATTCGCGGAAAAGGGAAATCTTCCGAAGGAACTTACGCAGGACGGACTGCCGCCGGTACGCCAGATGCCGCTCAAGTTTACATACGAGCTGCCCAAGGAGACGATTGCGTCGATCACATTGATCAACTCCAAAGGCGACCGTGTGCGCAACATCGTGGCTGCGGAATCGCGCCCCATGGGCAAGGTGCTGGAGTCATGGGACGGACTCGACGATGCCGGACGTATCCTGCCTTCCGGCGAATATACATGGAAGGGATTGTACCACGATCCGCTGCAGTTGAAATATGTCATGGGTGTCAGCAATTCGGGTTCGCCCAGCTACAATACTCCGGACGGAAAGGGCGCCTGGGGCGGCGACTGGGGAATGCCGACGGATGTTTGTTTTGCAGGCGAACGCGGTGCGCTGGTGTGGGACGGTTCCGAGGCGGGCACAGGACTTATCGGTGTTGACGGCAAGGGACAGAAGCAGTGGGGTTACCGCATCGGCGGCAAACATGTCGCCAGCGACGGCGAACTGGTTTTCCTGGATTCGGAAGAGAACCATCAGATCCGGGCATATGGCCTGGCCGATGGCAAGCAGACCAATTTCCTGCGCGGTGAATTGTGGGCCGAACACAACGCCATGGTGGACGGTCCGGCAAAAAAGGGCGCCGACGGAAAACCGCTGCCGCCCGAGAAGATTGCCGGCACTGTCTGCACGGGACTCGCCTGGATGGATGGCAAACTCTATGTTGCGAATTCCGCAGCAAACGAGATTGCCGAATACGATGCCAAGAAAGGCACGATCCTGCGCCGTATGCCGGTACCTGCTGTTACGGAGATCGCGGCAGCTGGCAAAGGTGCGCTCATGATAATCAGCGGTGGAGCGGTACAGAAATTTACGCCGGCCGACGGGAAAGTTGCGGATTTCGCAAAAGAGCATCTCGACCAGCCGCAGGGCCTGGCTGTCGGCGCCGACGGCGCCGTATACGTCAGCAACCGTGGCAAGCTCCATGATGTAAGCGTCTTTGACGCGACAGGAAAATATCTGAGGAGCATCGGCAAGACTGGTGGACGCCTCATGGCCAATCCTCCTCCTGACGAGAAGCAGGGGCAGCTCAGTCCGTCACGTGCCGGCAAATGGGATCCCGACACAATGCTCAATCCTGCGGGACTCGCTGTTGACGCCAAAGGGCAGCTCTGGGTCATGGAACACGATTTCTCGCCGAAGCGCGTGAGCATCTGGGCTCCGGCAACCGGCAAGCTCCTCGATGAGAAATTCGGGCCGTGCTACGTTTCAACGCCGGCATGCATGGACGCCGGCGATTCCACCCGCGTCTACACGCAGAACGTGGAATGGGAAGTGGATCTCGACAAGGGCACCTGGAAACCTGCGGCCGTAATGTTCGAGGCGAAAGCTGACACTCCTTACTTCTGGCCGCACATGGTCAACAATATCGTCTTCACCGCCAAAAACGGCAAGCAGTACATGCACTCCGGAGGCAGTTATGGCGGTCTGGTCCGCGGACATTTCCTCTGGGTCAGGCGTGGAGATCATTTTGAAGCTGTGGCAGGCGTCATCAGCCCGTGGGCGGAACTCACCTGGCGTCCCGGCGCCAAGGACTGGCAGGAGGTGGCGAAAGTTCCCGAACTGCTTTGGGAAGACCGGAACGGCGACGGTATCATCCAGAAGGAGGAGACACGCGAGACCAAACTCCGTTGTGGAGGTTCGCACAGCACTGTGGATGCCGACCTCAATTTCTACGCCACCGGCATGTACAACGCGCTCTACTGGCAGCGTATCGCACCAAAACAGATCCAGGACAACGGTGTACCACTTTACGACGATGCCTCGCTCAAGACTGTCGACTATGCCAAGGACGGAAGCTGCTATACCTATGACCTTACTGTGAACCCGGACGATGGTTCGCTGCTCGCATATATGGGCAGTGACATCAAGCATCTCGACCGCACCGAAGTCTGGCCGATAAGCTATTGGAGCAAGGACGGACAGCTCCAGTGGCGTTACCGTGTCGGCTGCCGCTGGCACGACATGTATGAGTTCCCGATTCCAAAGCCAGGCGTGCTCTACGGCTGCACGAAAAATCTGGGTATCACTGACGGCATCACCGGATACTCCTGCTATTTCGGACAGTGCCAGCTGTTCACAACCGAAGGTGTGCCGATCGGAACCATCATGAAGGACGGGCGTTCCGGCGAAACAGGTCCCGACCAGATCCAATGCGAGTGGTTCACCGGTCAGCTTGTCAAACTCAAGAATGGACTCTGGTATCTGCTCGGAGGCGATCAGGACGGGCGCGTCCTCCAGGTCAAAGGTCTGGATACTATCAAGCGGTTTGATGGCAAGATGACAATTAGCGATGCCGACAGCAAGGCCGCTGCGGACGCGTTGGCGGACTGGTCGTCGAAAAAGGCCAAGTCACAGTCGCTGGTGCTTGCACGTTCCACGGAAAAACCGGACTGGACAAATCTGCGCGGCGTGACGATGGACGTTGATCTCAAGCGCGGGTTTACGGTCAAGACAGCGTACAATGCCGACGAACTGCTGGTGCGCTACGAAGTGCGTTCGCCGTTCGGACTTGTCAACAGTACTCCTGAAGCCAACATGCTTTTCAAGGGTGGCAACCTGCTGGACATCCAGCTTGCCACTGATCCCAACGCCGATCCGAAACGTGTTAAGCCTGCGCCCGGCGATATCCGTGTGCTGGTTTCGCAGCGCGCCAGTAAGCCGATCGCGGTCGTGTACCGCACCAAGGTGGCGGGATTCACCGGCAATCCGACTGTCTTCACTTCGCCGACAGGCACGGAAAGCATTGACAAGATCGAATTTTGGGAAGATGTGAAATTGGACTATGAGAAGGTGGATGGCGGCTTCAACGCCGTGGTACATCTGCCGTTTGCCAAACTCGGACTCGCGCTCAGCCTGGAACCACCGAGCGCATGGACGTGGGCTACATCTTCGGCAACG
>JANYBI010000418.1 GCA_025360875.1 Lentisphaerota bacterium | reverse complement strand
ACGAATAGCGAAGCACATCCTCGCTGCTGCGTCCGGTGACGTCGACATATTTCTTAAGGACAACACGGTCCTGTGTCAGGGTTCCGGTCTTGTCTGTACAGAGGATGTCGATGGCGCCGAAATTCTGTATTGCATTCAGTTTCTTGACGATGACCTTCTTCCTTGAGAGCTTAATAGCACCCTTTGAAAGATTTACCGTCACAATCATAGGGAGCATTTCAGGCGTCAGGCCTACCGCTACCGCCAATGCGAAAAGCAGCGCCTCCGTCCAATTGCCTTTTGTAATGCCAATGATGAGAAAAACAACAGCTACCATTACAACCATGAAGCGCACCATCAGCCATGTGAAATCCTTTATGCCCTTGTCAAAGCTTGTCACTACACCGGCACCTGCGAGCTTTCTTGAAATTGCTCCGAAACTTGTCCGGTTCCCAGTGTTGACGACAAGCCCAAGCCCTGCTCCGCTGACAACGCTGCTACCCTGGAAACAGGCGCATTCAAGGCTTAGCACACCGCGTCTTTCAGCGCTGCATGGGAAAGATGTCTTCTCAACAGGCATTGATTCGCCAGTAAGAGCTGACTGGCTGACAAAAAGATCTTTTGAGCGGATGAGGCGCAGATCTGCCGGTATCAGAGTACCGGCATCAAGAACTACAAGATCGCCGGGCACGAGTTCGGAAAGAGGAATATCCTCATGCTTTTCATTGCGGATGACAGTTACGTTGGTCTGGATCATTGATTTCAGCTTTTCAACAGCCCGCGTAGATTTGGTTTCCTGGTAGAAGGAAAGTCCTACGCTCAGCACTATCATTGCGCCGACAACTATGCCCGACCTGAAATCTCCCATTGAAAATGATACTGCCGCTATAACGAGGAGCTGGATTACGAGCGGATTGCGGCATCGTGACAGGAAATCAGCGAATAATCCGGTGTTCCTGCCGGTAGTGATTTCATTGGCGCCATATGTTTCACGTAGGGAATTTGCCTCATCGGCGCTGAGTCCGCGCTGGGTCACATTCATCCGCTGCATGGCTTCGTCAGCGGCAAGTGCGCAAATATCCGCCAGACGCTTTTCATCGTCTGTCACAGCATGCGCATCGGCCCTGGCTTCCTTCCGGATGAGGGCTGGTGATATTTTGGCGAACAGGGTTTTCATTTTCGCCCCAGCCTGACATGTAAATATTAAACAACTAAAAAAGAAGCCGTATTATAGGTCGATATTCATCATTGTAAATCATGACTACTCAATTATCGGATAAAATAATGAAATGGTAATGAAGCCCAGCTGTCCCAGATGACATTGACACTAGCGTTTGAACGCTTTCAGGAGGAGGGTTATTATCAGAAGTGCAAAGAAGAAAAGCACGGAAAGGATAACCGCATTTTTCAGCATCTGTATCTTGTTCTCATACTTGTCCGCTTCCGAGAACTGTCCGGACAGTTCATCCTCCTTCAGTTTCAGGAGGAGGTGGGCCGCCTGCCATTTGCCAAGTTCCTTAAGCAAATCCTCCGGCAGAATTCCATCGGACAGCTCCATGATCTCATCGAGCTGTTCCTTTGTCAGCGGAGGCTCCGCCGGATCACGTTCAGGCATGCAGACGTCAATCCCCCTGATATTCTTGAGAAGCACGTCTATCTTGTTTGGCTTTGAGCTCAACTTCATTACCTACATTATAGGAGCTGATTGCAAAACAACGAGTGTGCCTGCTGGCTCATCTCTAGGATCCTGTGGAACAAGTTTCCCCCTGAATGCAAGATGGAGGATAAGTTCGCGAAGCTTCGTGACACCATTGGGCACTTCGGCGAGGAGATCGAAGTTGTCCATTAATGTGTTGAAGTTCATTTGCTGGCTCCTTCAAGCCAGAAACGGCCATTTTCGGTGAGACGGTATTTTTGCATACGACTGGTGGGTTTATCGGGAATAGTTCGCTCCAACAGTCCTCCCTTTATCAATGGGATTAGGTAATTTGTCTGGAACGTCTTCCAATGGCTCAATCGCAGGTGCTTCATGATATCGCGGGCGGAACGAGGCTCTTGGCAGTACTCTGCAACTTGTACGGTGACTTGTGCGGCGACTTGTGCGGTAGCAGCCGGAAAATTACTGACTAACTCACGTAAGACATTATCCCACAGCTTGTTATCTTGTCAGGCGACTTGTGCGGTGACTTGTCCGTTCACTTGCGGGGTGACTTGCGGGGCGGGTCTTTTCAAGGTGACCACCCATTGTCCGCCATCCTGTCTGAAATCAGGTTCGGGAAGTCCGGCTTCACGGCACAGACAAATCATGTCCAGGGTTCCACTTCCGGCCTTTTCAATGTAGTGAGCCAGGAAAAGAGGATCAGCCAGCAAGGGATTACGAGGAATCGAGGGATGAGGATGTCTCAGCTTTTCCGGTGTCAAGGTCGGTGGGAGATGTCCAGGATTCCAGATTTCCAGGCGGTCAGAAAAAAGCATCACCTGGACACTGGCGTTGCTGGAGTAGTCCCTGTGGGCGAGCGCGTTGACAATTGCTTCGGACACCGCCTGTTTCGGCAGTTCATATTCTACCGGCGCCTGAGGGCTTTTTTCGCGTGTTCCGACAGAGCGTGCAATTTTTGACATGACAAAATCAAGAGCCTGATCAACCAGATCAAACACCGTGCCTTTGTATATCTGATATGATGGTATCGGTTTGCGCACCTCAGTTCCATGATAGTGCATGCACTTGACTTCGGATGAAATCATGAACCGTTGTGGAGCTTTACCAAACAGAAGCACAGCGGCATGGGATGGGACACCACGATCCAATAAGTTCAGATGTTCCAATGCCTGCACCATGGGAATGTTTTCTGCAAGGGCGAACTGGCGTTCACGCCGGGCAGTTCCGAGAAACCAGCGTAAGCGATCCTCTGACAAGTCTTCCAAGGCGGCTTTGGGGCATGCGCTTGCGTCAAAAGGGCCTGTGCGCAAATTGCCATTATGCTCCAGATATTCCACTAGGCTGGCATAGAGAGCGGCAGTA
>JANYBI010000353.1 GCA_025360875.1 Lentisphaerota bacterium | reverse complement strand
CATCCTGCAGAGCCAGTCGACAAGGATGCAAGTCCGAAAAAGAAGAAGAAAAAGGCCCTGAAGAAAGCTGGTGGAAACCTTTAGCCTGAATAATCCAGGCAATCCCTATTGGATTTCAACCCATTTGTCCAGATTCTCAAGCGCCCTGATTCCGGCATTCATTATCCTGATAATCTCCAAAGTCTCCTCTTTCGGGATGAGCGATTTTCCAGTTTTGAAGAATTTCAGCATCGCATTTGTGAACTGGGGGAAGAAATCACCCATGTTGTCGGCCGAAAAAAACTTATCCTCCCCGTAAGCGACGCTTATACCGAAGGACTGCGACAGGTATCTGTTGACTGATGCCCTGCGCCCATCCTTGTATTGGACTATCATGATATCATTTGACTGAGTCCCGCACTGCATTACCTTTTCCGCTCCTGTTCCCATAAGCATGACAAGCATTTCAATCTGATGGATCGAGTATTCACCGAAGGAAGTGCCTCCTCCACGGACCGCGACTGAACCGGCCTTGTCCTTGAGAAGCGTCTTGCCTATGAAATTCTGTATCTCGGACCCATACCTCAATGCTGAAGATGACATCAGGGGTGTCTTATGTTTTTCAGCCAGCCTGAACATGGATTCCGCAGTTTTAAGATCAGGTGCGAATGGCTTGTCGATATAAACCGGTTTTCCGCTTTTCAGAGGAAGTTCCGAAAGCCTTGCATGCACCTCCGGGTTTGATGGTGCGAGAACCGCAATACAGTCGCAGGCATCGATCAGCCCGCTGATGGAAGATGCGGCAGAAACCTTGTTCTCCTTGCACCAGATTTTCAAATCCATGCCCCCTTTTTTAGGGGATTCCTCCCATGCCATATGGACGGAAAATTCTTTCCCGTACGCGCTTTCAGCTATGAACCTGGGATAATTGTTCGCATGCCATTCATCAATGAACAGGTCGACAAATCCAATTTTCATCATTTTATGAATCTCCTTGTTATCTTATCTCGACACGTTTGCTTTTTTTGCTTGATTCATAGGCCGACAATACGACCTTGAGAGTACTGACACCATCATCAATGCCTGGAGAGAAATCTCCGGCCTTCTCAAGATGGCCGGTAAAATATTCCATTTGCCTTATCCATGATCCCTTCTTCATTCCATCCTTGAGGATCCGCGTCTTCATCTCCATTTTTTCAGACGGACTGCTGGCTCCGTTGACGATGATGGTCTTGTTCTGCGAGTAATCGGAATATATAACTCCGTTGTCGCCCATGATTTCAATCCCTAGAAATCCGGCCGGGGAAGTCCAGCCGCACTCCACATAGCCCATGCACTTGTCTCCGAATTCCATTATGGCGACGACATTGTCATCGACAGCTATATCCTTCCTCAGTGTCGCCGTCCTGCAGGTGATGGCCGAGACGGAACCAAGCAGCCATTGCGCAATGTCGAACGCATGGACAGCCATGTCCATCAGCGCGCCTCCACCGGCAATTTCTGGATTATAGAACCAGTCGGTCTTCGCCCAGCCCGGCCATGGTCCGGTATGTGCAAAACGGACCCGGATCATGTAGGGCTTTCCTATTTTGCCTTCTTCAATGGCCTTTTTGGCGGCAATATTAAGCTCGTTGAACCGATGCGAGAATCCGACCATCAGGCGTCTTCCGCTTTTCTTCACAGCCGCACGAATCGCCTCTCCATCCTTCAAACTGGTCGCTATTGGCTTCTCCAGCAGGACATCCGCGCCGGATCCTAGGCACGCTATTGCAATTTCCGCATGGAATTTGTTCGGAACACATATGGAGACCACATCCAGCTTCTCATTTGAAAGCATTTTCTTATAATCGCGGTATTCGCGGCTGAACTTCCAGCCTCTCTTCCTGACCATATCAAGACATTTTTCCTCGGGATCGGCAATTGCCGTCAGTTCGCAGTTCCTCGCGGCAACATAACCGGGAATGTGACATGCCTGGGCTATCGCGCCGGCGCCAATCACTCCAATCTTAAATTTTTTCATTGGGCTTCCTTGATGTTAGATATTTTTTGTCTTAAAAATTTCACCGCCATCCCTATGTCACGTGCAGGATCTGCCCCGACTTCCCGTTCGACCGTCAGAAATCCGTCGTACCCTATTTCATTCAATACTCCGATATAGCTGTCCCATTTGACAGCGCCTTCTCCGAGCGGGACTTCGGCAAAAAGCTTCCCTGTCTCAGCCACCAACCTCTCGAAACCGCCTTCGGCAAATGCGCCGTATACTCTTACAGGATCACATTTCCTATAGTGTATGCCGTCTTTCGCATGAGTATGGACTATGTAATCCTTAAGTGTGCTGACAGCTTGGACGGGAT
>JANYBI010000334.1 GCA_025360875.1 Lentisphaerota bacterium | reverse complement strand
TCCCCTTTTCAAAAAGGCAGATATACGGTTGCGGTGCAGGATGGGGAAAACAACAGCAGCATCTCGGCAAGCATGGATAAGCTCATGCAGGAAATTAGGAGAAAGAAGGCGTTGTCGGAATTCCCAGGCCTGTTCAATACGGATAATGTTGAAAAGATAAACAGCTTCCTTGAAGAAACTGAAAACATAAGCGTGAAGACTGTGGTATATGCCAGAAATGAGAACTGCTTCTATGCCAGCGCGCTGACCGACAAGGACAGGACGATCACCCTCAGGCTTGATAATCTTTCCGGAGACTGCAGGATTCGCTCGATAGACATTGAAGATTAATTTCGGACAAGTCCGAAATTAATGATAGGCAATAATAGATATAAGGGGATTTTAATGAAAACCAGAAGCGGGTTCACGATGATCGAGCTGCTTGTAGTGGTAGGGATAATCTTCATTCTGATTGGAATGCTCCTGCCGGCAATATACGTAGCAAAGAAGAAATCAAAAGGTACTCTCTGCATGTCCAACATGAAACAGGTTGCCGTAGGATTTACAATGTATGCCGATGATTATGCCGGATACATGGTTGCAGGCAGGATGCCGAGTGGCGCCTATGACGTCGGAAACGGCTCCAAGTTCCGCCCCAGATGGTATGCCCAGATCGGTATCTCCGCGAAGATGTATGCTTTCAGCAATCCGGATCCGCTTGCGGCCGGCGACAACACCCAGCGCGTGGACAATAAAATATTCGTCTGCCCCCAGGCGGATCCCGTCACCGCACTCGACAGGGACAATGGAAGGAACTTCTCGTATGGATATAATTTCCAGTTCCTCGGCAATTCAAGGATTAACAGTTCAACTTCCAGATATATCGGCTGGCCCCGTAAAATAAGTTCCGTCAAAAAACT
The DNA here is from genome assembly GCA_025360875.1 of Lentisphaerota bacterium. Taxonomy (GTDB): domain Bacteria; phylum Verrucomicrobiota; class Lentisphaeria; order Victivallales; family GWF2-50-93; genus GWF2-50-93. Next base: position 2,445 of record JANYBI010000334.1, on the reverse strand, counting down.
TGACAGTACAGTTGTTTTTGCCGACTGCATAGGGACAGCCGCTGGAAAAGCTGAATCCGCAAGGATGCCATATGATGCCATAATGCAGGGCGGCACGGCAAACGGAGACAGCAAGAACGGCAACCATGCCTGGGCGCTCGATCCCCCGAGGCTTGTCGCCGGGAGCAGCGATTACTGCAATGACAGTTCACGTGCACCAGCAAGCCGTTCGGCACCGTACGCCGTCCATTCGAAACTTGCGAACATCGCATTCCTGGACGGGCATGTCGATGCGCTCAGCCTCGAGGAGCAGGGATATGTGCTCAAAAGCGACGGTGCGGTCGATGTCAACGGCAACAACAGGATGTTTTCCGGTACAGGCAACGACGACGATCCACCTGCAATCAATTGAAGAATGCTCCAGATCGCCTGGTCAGCCGTCAGGCAAGGCGTATTTGGAAAGAATAAGGGAAGCTGTTTTCTAAAATGAAATACAAATTTTAAAAATTAAAAAGAATGGAGAAGGGCTATGCGTTTCATGATGATGGTTTTCGCCATGGCAGCTTTCTGCTGCTTCGCCGTGGAAAAGAAAGAACAGCTGGCAATCTCTGTGGATGGCAAGCCTGTGCTCACAATGCAGATGTCCGAAGGTTGGACTTCAAAACTTGACAATGACAAGACGATATTAAAGCCCGCAAAGGCCGGAGCCCATATGCAGCTCTGGCAGGTCGCAAAGGCGAAGGATCTGGCTGAATCTCTTGCGCTTGTCGCCGAAGTGATAAAGAGCGAAGTTACTGGTTTCAAAGCGGCAGAGACCAAGGATATCACTGTGGCCGGCGCTCCTGCAAAACATCTCATTGGCAAAGGAACTGAAGCCGACGATGGCGATCCGTCAAATGCAGAAGTCTTCCTGTTCGCCGTCGGCGGGAAAGTCTTTCTTCTCTGTGCACACGGCGAAGGGGACAATGCCTCCAAGCAGCGTGCCGACATACTTGCACTGCTCGCTACCGCAAAATAACATGAGCTGATTTCAAAACTGCCAAAACGGTTGTTGCGGCAACACACTTCGTTGGAGTTCACAACTTTAGTGTGTCTTGGCATTCAATAGGTTACGCACGCTAAAGCCGTGAACTCCAACTTTAGAAAACAGCTCAACATAACCTATTTGCTGAAGTAGTTCCTGAATATTTCGGGAACTTCCGCTTCAAAGGTCATCCTTTTTCCGCTATAGGGATGGTTGAAGGTCAGATATTGCGAATGGAGGGCCAGCCGTCCGCCGCGCCTGGCACCGTTGCCATATTTTTCGTCATTCACGATCGGATGCCCTTTCTCAAGCAGATGGACACGGATCTGGTTTTTCTTGCCTGTCAGCAGATCGATTTCAACCAGACTGAATTTATTTGTCTCCTTTATGACCCTGTATCTCGTTACCGCCAGTTTCCCTCTTGCAGTATCCCTGACCGAATAGACCTCGTATTCCTCGTTTTCAAAAAGATACGAGCTGATCGTGCCGCTTTTATCAGCCATTATCCCGTGGACTATCGCGAGATATTTCTTGTCGACCGTCGGCCACTGCTGCTTGAGGTTTTCCATGGCCTCGAAACTTTTGGCGAAGACAAGCACTCCGGAAGTCTCGCGATCCAGACGGTGCACTACAAAAAGCTGTTTCCTTGACTTGACATCGCCCCTGCGGATATAGTCTGTAAGGATATGATGGGCTGTCTTTTCCCTTTCATAATTTGCTTTCACTGTCAATAGGCCTGAACTCTTGTCTACGACAATCACATCCATATCCTCGTAAAGGATTGTCAGGCCCTTGGGGCGATGCTTGAACGGCACTGGTTTGATCTGTTTCATAATCTGGAATATAAACCCCCAAAGCCTTTAATCATGGTGAAAAAGCAGGTTCTCTTATTTTTTTCTGTAACTTCTTGTTTTCTTCGCGCTCTCTGCGCATTCTCAGCGTTCTCTGCGGTTAAATCATGACGTTGGTTGCGGCTTCAGCTACTCCAGATGTTCAGTAGTCTGGCAGTTTGGGTAATGATATTTTTGGCCGCCCTTGTTCATTTCGAAGTTGTCAGCAGATACTGGATCCTGAGCAGCAGCCAGATGGTGTAGTAGGCGATGCTGTTGAACATGTGCATGAAAATATTATTGCTCCTGCTGTATTCTTCTTCAGTTATCCGCCTGCAGTGTGAAATTATCCTGCTCTCCAGTTCTTCCCGGAAACGTCCGGAGAAATCCTTGTCGTCAATGTCAATGTTCATCTCCATGCAGAGATAGTCGCTGAGCGCATTCGGGTTGTATGAGCCGATGGAGCACCAGGAAGAATCCATGACAGCTATCTTGCCGTGGAGCACAGTTTGTTTCCATTCATAGATTTCTACGCCGTGGCGCAGGAACGTCGTGTATAGATGCTCGGTCGCATGCTTGATGAGCGGCACGTCGGATATGCCGGGCAGGATC
>JANYBI010000296.1 GCA_025360875.1 Lentisphaerota bacterium | reverse complement strand
GTAACTCGGGCAACTTGTCCCGTCGAATGACTGGGATTCCTGCCCGAGGGCAGACGACAGGGAGAGGTCGGTAATCCGTGGTCGGATGTAGGGTTGTCCGTCACGGACAAGGAGTTCGGGAGTTTTTATTTGATTTACGAGCGTGGCAACGCTCCGTTGAAGTGCGCGCAGCGGAGTGAAATGAAGATGCCGCTTTCTCTTCCAGTATGAACCCTAGTCATCAGACGGCGAAATGAATTTCGCCGGGAACAGTCTTCGGCTTTGCTCAGGCTAAAAGGCTGAATCTGACGCTTCAGCTCCAAGTGCGAATTTCGCAATTCGCAGAAGATAGAGGGGGAATGAAGATACGCTGTGGCATGAATCTCATGCTACTCGCAGGACATGCTGCCAATTTATTTTGAAGCTGGGGCTGGAACCTTGACTTCAGGTCCTCCTGTGGTCTATTTTAAACTGCATAGGCTGTTTCATTATGACGTTGAAAGTATTAACTGAACCTATTGAAAAAGGAGAACTGATATGAGCAGCGAGAGCAAATGCCCGGTAACAGGCGGAGCAAACAGGCAATCAATCGGCAGGGGCACGTCGAACCGGGACTGGTGGCCGAATCAGTTGAACCTCAAGATCCTGCATCAGCATTCCCCAAAGTCCAATCCGATGGGAAAGGATTTCAACTACGCCAAAGAGTTCAAGAGCCTCGATCTGGCAGCCGTAAAAAAGGATCTTCAGACGCTGATGACAGATTCACAGGACTGGTGGCCGGCTGACTTCGGACACTACGGACCCTTGTTCATACGTATGGCCTGGCACAGCGCAGGCACCTACCGCACAGCTGACGGCCGCGGTGGCGCCGGTGCCGGACAGCAGCGCTTCCCTCCTCTCAACAGCTGGCCAGACAACGCAAACCTTGACAAGGCGCGCCGTCTGCTCTGGCCAATCAAGAAAAAGTATGACGGGAAAATTTCATGGGCCGACTTAATGATTCTCGCCGGCAACGTCGCTCTGGAGTCGATGGGATTCAAGACATTCGGCTTCGCCGGTGGACGTGAGGATGTCTGGGAGCCGGAAGAAGACGTCTACTGGGGTTCTGAGAACAAGTGGCTGGATGACAAGCGCTATTCCGGCGACCGGAACCTTGAAAATCCGCTTGCCGCCGTGCAGATGGGGCTGATCTACGTCAACCCGGAAGGTCCTAACGGCAATCCGGATCCGGTCGCTGCGGCCAAGGATATCCGCGAGACTTTCGCCCGTATGGCTATGAACGATGAAGAGACAGTTGCGCTTATCGCTGGTGGGCACACTTTCGGAAAAACCCATGGCGCCGGCCCCGCATCCAATGTCGGACCTGAGCCCGAGGCGGCGGGCATTGAGGAGCAGGGCCTCGGCTGGAAGAGCAGTTTCGGTTCCGGCAAAGGAGGCGATGCGATCACCAGCGGTCTGGAGGTCATCTGGACCAACACCCCAACAAAGTGGAGTAAGAACTTCTTCCGGATACTCTTCGACTACGAATGGGAACTGACGAAGAGTCCGGCCGGTGCAAACCAGTGGAAGCCGAAAGGTGGCGCAGGCACAGGTACCATACCGGATGCCCATGATCCCTCGAAGCGTCACGCGCCAACCATGTTGACCACCGACCTTGCCCTGCGGTTCGATCCTGCCTATGAAAGAATTTCAAGACGTTTCTATGAAAACCCGGATCAGTTTGCAGACGCATTCGCCCGCGCGTGGTTCAAGCTGACACACCGTGACATGGGACCGCGCGCCCGCTATCTCGGTCCGGAGGTTCCCCCGGAAGAACTCCTCTGGCAAGACCCGATCCCCAAGGTCAATCACAAATTTATCGGTGCGAAAGACATTGCCGCGCTGAAGGGCGGGATCCTCGCTTCGGGGCTCACAGTATCCCAGCTGGTGTCGACCGCCTGGGCGTCGGCGTCAACCTTCCGTGGCTCCGACAAGCGCGGCGGTACGAATGGCGCACGCATTCGCCTTGCACCGCAGAAGGATTGGAAAGTCAACCAGCCGGCTGAACTTGCGAAAGTACTGAAGGTTCTTGAAGGCATACGGGAAAAGTTCAACAGCTCCGCCTCTGGCGGCAAGAAGGTCTCCCTTGCCGACCTGATCGTTCTTGCTGGTTGTGCAGGAGTCGAACAAGCTGCGAAGAACGCTGGCCACGATCTGACGGTTCCCTTCTCTCCGGGACGCATGGACGCCTCACAGGAGCAGACTGATGTTGTCTCCTTCGCCGTGCTCGAACCGATTGCGGATGGTTTCCGCAACTACCTCAAGGGCCAATATACAATACCGGCCGAGGCGCTGCTGGTTGACAAGGCGCAATTGCTGACGCTGACAGCTCCGGAGATGACGGTGCTCGTCGGCGGCATGCGCGTACTGGACACCAACTTCGGACAGACCAAACATGGCGTTTTTACCAAGAAGCCGGAAGCTCTTACCAACGACTTTTTTGTGAACCTTCTCGACATGGGTACGGAGTGGAAACCGGTATCGGACGCCAAAGACATATTTGAAGGACGCGATCGCAGGACTGGTGATGTCAAGTGGACCGGCACGCGTGTCGATCTCATTTTCGGTTCGAACTCCCAGCTCCGTGCCTTGGCCGAGGTCTATGCCAGCGCGGACGCGCAGAAGAAGTTTGTCAAGGACTTCGTGGCGGCCTGGGTCAAGGTCATGAATCTTGACCGCTTCGACATCGCATGATTGCGGGAGGAAAGTATTTCTAGAGCCTGACGCATTACAGTGCGTCACCGGCAGAAATCTTATTGGTCTTCAAAAAATGCCTCCTATCCGTTGAGGCAACCTCACTATTTCAGGTTGGGACCGTTCACGTCCGACACACCGTAAGGATTATAGCCGGAGACACCCAGCGATATGCTTTCTGAAAAATCCCAGATCTCCGCGTGTCCGTCCAGGAATGATGCCGCGCCTTTTGCCAGGGCCCGTCCGGCACCGGGCATGCTGCTCCGGCC
>JANYBI010000279.1 GCA_025360875.1 Lentisphaerota bacterium | reverse complement strand
CCGCGACACAGGTCGGGGTAGGGCAGAGGGTAATCGCTCTCGGGGTGCCAGCCACAAGGGATGAGAATGAAGTGCAGATAATTTCGTCTCCGGGCGAGGCGATCCTGCTCAACAGGATGCCGATAGTGCTTGTCAATCCGGAGATCATATCATATGGAAAAGATATCTGTGTCAAGGACGAGGGCTGTCTCAGTGTTCCGGACATATATGCGCCTGTGGCGAGACCTGTGACAGTGGTTGTCAGCGCCCAGATACTTGGTGGCGAGAGTTTCACGTTGGAATGCGGCGGGCTTCTCGCCAGGGCTTTCCAGCATGAGATAGACCATCTTGACGGCATATTGTTCGTGGACAGGCTGTCAAAGGACGCCTTTGAAAAGATTGAACCGGCGCTGGGCAAGCTCAAGCGGCGCTACGCGAGACTCAAGTTCCTGAGGAAACTGATAAGGAAGGACGATGAATAACAACCGTAATTTCATAGGGACTGTGATATCGATCTGCAGCGGTACTGAAGTTTTCATTTCGCTTCTGAAATCCTCATGGCGCAAGGCCGTATTTTATTTCCTCATACTTTCGTTCCTCTGTTCCATAGTGGCGGTGATCCTGCAGTCGTTCCCCGTCAAGGCTATGATTGCAAGATACTGCGGCGCGCTGTATTCGCAGTTCGGCGAGGCGAAATTCACCGACAAGGGGCTTCTGCCGTCGGTCAGTCCGGAAAAAGCTAGGTTCGTGCGCATCGACGAGAACAGGATCGATTTCATCCCCGATATGAAGGACAGGACGATCTTCAATCCGGACGACGGTATTTCCAGCAAGGGCATACTCTGGCTTCCGACATCGGTCGTGCTCTGGATGAAGGCTAACAGCGAGTTCTACGCGTTCCCTCTTTTCTTTTCCTTCACCAAGATGCCGGAACGCGGGAAAATATCCGAGAATCCGGGCAAGGGAATAATGGCATACGCTGAGAACAATGCGTTCCTTCCGGCCAAATATGCATCTGAGACACCATTAAATTTCAGCACGATACACACGTCACTGCTGGTAGTCATGCTGATCCTTGTCTTCGCAAACATCTTAATAACGTTGTTGTTCTACATTCCGCTGTCGGCGATCTTCTTCTCACTGGTATTCTTCCTCACGGGCAAAGGCGATCTGCCTGACGAGATTTCGTTTTCGAGCCTGTTCACAATAGCCCTCTATGCGAGCTTCCCCGGAATGATAATCGCAACCCTGTATTACGGGCTGAATCTTCCGTTCCTGGATTTCCAGACGGTCTGCCTGGTCTGCTTCCTCGTATATCTGATGGTAGTACTGAGCCGGATAAAGAGGATGAACAAGCCTGAGCCGGAGGAAGATTCCGGATTTGACGATGATTTCTGAAAAATTATTCCAGCCTTATCAATAAAGATTCCCCCAGGTGCCAGATGTCCGATAAAAATGAATCCAGCAAGAACAGGCGCAGTTCATTTGATTTGGGAGTTGAGGTTGTCCGCACTCTCCAGTCGCACGGTTTCACTGCGTATTTCGCAGGAGGTGCGGTCCGCGACATGCTGCTCGGGAAATCTTCCGACGATATAGATATTGCGACTTCCGTAAAACCTGATGACGTGATCAGGCTTTTCCCGAGAAGCTATGAGGTAGGTGCCGCTTTCGGCATAATAAATGTCGTCGTCGACGGACATCCGTTTGAAATCGCTACATTCCGCGAGGAGAGGGGATATCTCGACGGACGGCATCCGGACGAGGTCAATTATACTGACAGTCCTGAGAAGGACGCCCGCCGCAGGGATTTCACAGTCAACGGAATGTTCTACGATCCTGTGAAGGATGTGATCCTTGACTTTGTCGGCGGAAAGGAAGATCTTTCAAAAGGCCTGCTGAGGACGATTGGCAGTCCGGACGAACGATTTTCCGAGGATTACCTGCGGATAATGAGGACTGTGCGTTTCTGTGTGAGGTTCGGATTTGAACTTTCCCCCGACATCGCTCCGGCCATAAGGAAATATGCGGGGAACCTGAAGAATCTTTCTGCGGAGAGGGTGAGGGATGAGTTGAACAAGATGCTGCTCGGACCCCAGCCGTCACGGGCGTTCAGGATGATGCATGAGCTTGGCATCCTCAGGGAGATTTTTCCGGAAATATCAGATCTTGCCGGCGTGACACAGCACCATGAATACCATCCTGAAGGCGATGTGTTTGAACATACCATGCTGATGCTCTCACATATGGCGTATCCGGACCTTGAACTTGCGTGGTCAATTCTGCTGCACGACGTCGGGAAACCCTCGACCAAGACCCTTGGCGATGACGGCATAGAACATTTCTACACCCATGAGCAGAAGAGCGCCGAAATGGCTGAAGACATCCTGAAGCGGCTGCGTTTTTCTGTCAGGAACACCGGGAACATTGTTCATGCGGTACGTAACCACATGCGTTACGCCCATGTCCAGGAGATGCGTCCTGCAAAGTGGAGACGCCTGCTTGCCGAGGAGACATTCCCGCTTGAGAACGAGTTGCACAGGATAGACTGCATGTCGAGCCATGGCTTGACGGACTGTTTCATTTTCCTTCTTGACAGGATGAACGAGTGTGAAAACGAGATCAAGCTGCCGCCGCCGCTTGTCACCGGCGCAGACCTGATAGCCCTCGGCATGAAGCCCGGACCCGAATTCAAGGAGATACTCGGCAAGATAACGGATCTCCAGCTTGAAGGCGGTCTGAAAACTAGGGACGAGGCGTTGGACTGGATCAGGCGCAGATGAGAACGCTGTCCAAGGATCGAGGATGTAAGACAAGCTAAAGTTTACCTGCCTTTGGCAGCGCCTACGGCGACCAGGGCTTGGACTCCAACATTTGCTCGATATTATACGGTAAGATTGGAAATAGCTGTTGGAGTACAAACTTCAGTTTGGGTGTTTGGAATTTGAATGCTGGAACTTGTTTGAATTTTGGAAATTGTCCTCCGAAGGAGGATGAAATTTGTCATATGCCGTAAGTACGTTAGGCAGCTTTGAGCGGCTCACAAATTCAAGCCTCCGGCTCTGCCGGCGGTAAATGACTCTCATTGATATCCATGATCCATCCATCCGTCATCCTGTGGGATGTCTTTGGAAATGAATCGGAAATATTTCCGTCGGGATTGCTTGGGAACGCTTTGAGTATATATTCATTAGATTAATCATTCTTCTATAGGAAGCGACATGCCTGATATTGCCAGACTTCGCAAGATCAAGACGGATTGCGTAAAGACGCTTTTAGGCCTGCACAAAATGGCAAATGCCGGTCATATAGGTGCTTCACTTTCCTGCCTTGACATACTTGTATATCTGTTTTTTGAAAGGATGAAACCCGAGGACAAGTTCATATTGTCCAAAGGCCATGGGGCAGTCGCCCTCTACACCGTCCTGGCCAAATCCGGGCGTATGCCTGAGTCGGAACTCCTGTCATTCTACAAGGATGGCACGCTGCTTGCGGCGCATCCGCCATGCAACAGGAGGATTGAAGGGGTCAGTTTCGGCACAGGAAGTCTCGGGCATGGGCTTTCGCTTGCTGCTGGTATGGCTCTGTCAAACAGGTTTTCCGGCAAAAAATTCAATGTCTACTGCGTGCTTTCGGAAGGTGACTGCAACGAGGGGTCGACGTGGGAGGCTGCGCTTTTTGCCGCCCATCAGAAGATCTCCAATCTTATAGTCATAATCGACAATAATGGTCTGCAGGGATTCGGGAAAAGCCAGGATGTCCTGGGGCTGGAGCCCTTTGCCCAGAAGTGGAGATCCTTCAATTTCGATGTTGTGGAAGCTGCCGACGGAAATGATTTCAAAAGCTTGGGCAAGTCTTTTGATGAAGCAGGAAAAACAGGGGCCGGAAAGCCGAAGTGCATAATAGCCAGGACGGTCAAGGGAAGCGGCGTGTCGTTCATGGAGAATAAAATGGAATGGCATTACCTGCCCATGAGCGAAGACCAGTATGAAAAGGCGGTCGATGAATCAGGAGCCACAGATGCGTAAGGAATTCTCCAAATCCATTGAAAAGTTGGCGGCATCCGATCCCGGGATCATTTTCCTGACAGGCGATCTTGGGTTTATGGCGCTGGAGAATCTCCAGGAGACAATGGGCGATAGATTTATCAACGCGGGGGTTTCGGAGCAGAACATGGTGACGCTTGCCGCCGGACTCTCCTCGCAGGGATACAAGGTCCTGTGTTACAGCATAGCTCCGTTCGCAGTGTTCCGTCCGGCCGAGCAGATCAGGCTTGACGTGTGCCTGCATGACATGGATGTTAAAATAGTTGGCAATGGTGGCGGGTATGGCTACGGGATCATGGGGCCGACCCATCATGCTATCGAAGACATAGCGATGCTGTCGTCGTTCCAGAACATGAGGTGCTATATTCCATTCTGCAATGAGGACGTGGACGGTATTGTCAATGTCATGATGAAAAGGAAGGGGCCTTCCTATCTGAGGCTGGGTTTCGGCGTCAAGCCGGAAAACCTGGATCTGCCGGAATATGCCAGCGTGAGAAAGCTCAGGAGCGGGCGCAAGATCACGGTTGTTGGAATGGGGCCGGTTGTCCTGAATGTGCTCAAGGCCCTGGAAATGTGCGGGGCCAAGATCAGCGCGGATCTGTTCGTGGTTTCAGAAATGCCTCTTGCCGGACTCCCGCCCATCCTGCTGGAGAGCGTTAAGCGGACAGGGAAAGTGCTTGTGGTCGAAGAGCATGTTGGCAGGGGCGGGCTTGGTGAGAACCTGTCATTGCTGCTGCTTAAGAATTCTGCGGGCTGTAAATTGGCTCATAGTAAAGCTGCCGGCTATCCTAACGATCTATATGGCAGCCAGGCCTACCATCAGAAGATGAGCGGCCTTGATCCTGAATCGATATGTGAAACAATTAAGGAGCTGTCCGATGAATGACGAGATCATATACTCCGACACATGGACAAAGGAGACCGTTGAAGATGTCAAGAGGCTGTCCGGTCCCGTTCTGATCGTCGGTGCGTCCGGATTCATAGGGTCGAAATTGTTTTTCAGCCTGAGGAGGATCAG
>JANYBI010000262.1 GCA_025360875.1 Lentisphaerota bacterium | reverse complement strand
CAGACGCGGGGCACTGCTCCGGCCCCTAGGCGACACGATCTACTTCCTGCCGCCGTTGAATACACCCTTAAAAGTCCTGGACGATCTCGCCGAAATCGCCGTCTGTGCGTTGAAGAAGACGGCTTTCAAGTGATTCGCGTTTCTGCCTTTATGTCATTTTTTTCATTGTATGAAAAAAATATTGATAATTCCTGAAGCTTTGCCTTGCAAAGCGCTTTGCGGCAATGTAACATATTGCCAGGAAAGGAAGGATGAGATGATCGCAAACCACATACATGACGCATTGGCTCAGGTCAGAAAGATGCAGGAGCTTGTCCTCGCCAAAAGGAATTTCAGGGGCTATTCCGGCACCGCCAGGGCGGCAGGCGGAATCATCGCGCTCTGCGGCGCGGCTTCCATCCAGCTGATGCAGATACAGAAAGCCCCCGAAGCCCATCTGGCCGTATGGGGAACTGTCCTGGCTCTCGCCCTTGCCGTCAACTATGGCGCGCTCTTCTGGTGGTTCCTGCATGACAAGGAGGCCGACAGGGATCTCCACAAGCTTCTTCCGGCCGTTGACGCGCTGCCTGCGCTGGCCGTAGGTGCCATTCTCACATTCGCCCTGATAGGACATCATCATTATGACATGCTCTTCGGCATGTGGATGGTCATATACGGACTTGTCCATGTCTCCTATAGGCTTTCGCTTCCCGGAGAAAATTATATTGTCGGACTTTTCTATATCCTATGCGGGACCATCTGTCTTTTCACTTTCAAGGATTTCTATAATCCGTGGCCGATGGGAGTTGTCTTCTTCGCAGGTGAGATGGCCGGAGGATACGTGTTCAATAAAAACAGGGAGAAATAATATGAATACTAATGAACATAGTGAGCTTTTCGAGAAAGTGTTCCACGAACCTAACAGGCTTTCGATAATGTCCGTGCTCTGTGCTTCAGACAAGGGCATGACCTTCAATGAGATCAAGGAGGCGTGCAACCTGACTGACGGCAACCTCAGCAGGCATCTGAAGGCGCTCGAAGAGGCTGATGTGATAGTGATAAGCAAGAAGTTCGTGGACAGCAAGCCGCGGACTACTGTCACAATTTCCGCGAAAGGACTTGAGAGGTTCAATGAATATCTGACTGCCCTTGGTGAGATTCTGGCAAAGGCGAAGAAATCGCTGAAACCCGACAAGGCGCATGCGCCAGTCCTTCAAGCGAGAGTGGCTAGGGCTTAGGTACTTTTGTTGAGGGTCTTGTTAGAGTTCACAGCTTTAGCGTGGCATTTTTCTGGATCTCGGATTCTTATGACTTTACGGTCTGGAATTAAAATCTTAAGTAACTGTGGATGTGGTTATGTTGGAAAATAGAAGACACGCTAAAGCTGTGAACTCCAACTTAAGCAATCAGCTCAAGAGAGACAAGATTGAAATTGTTACATTTAGGAAAAGAAACTAAGGTAAAAATAAAACATGTATATGAGACTGCAGAAAATCATATTGGCCGTAGCCGCCCTGGGATGGGGAATTGCATTTCTGGGGATTGTTTTACCATGGTCGGTGGCGGTCTCAGCTCTTAATGGTCTTGGCGCGGGTGCGATTCCAAATGATCCTATGCTTGACTATTGGCTGCGAATGGCTGGAGGAGGATTTACAATGATAGGTGTAATCTTCGCGGTTATTCTATTTGCACCAAAGAAATATGCAGTGTTGATTCCGCTTATGGCGTATCTCAGCATTGCAGAAGGAATCGTTCTTTTGATTAGTGGTTTACGACTTGGATTGCCACCTTTTCCCTTTTGGTGTGACACGGCTTTCTGTCTCGGGATAGGCGCCGGGCTTCTTCTAGTTCAACCCGGTGTGCGAGAAGAAAGAAAGCTTAGCTCAGAATGCTGATTATCTAATTAACGGAGATAAATATGGATAAGAGTGCGAAAGATAGCTTTGCAAAAGAGAGAACTTTGCAAAAAAGAAGTGTGATGGGATCCTTGTTCTGGATACTTCTTGTTGCCGTTCTTCTCCTGGGGCTGCCTATTGTCGGGGCTGTATCGGTAGGCAGACCTCTTGACTATTATCTTGAGTTTCCTCCGCTGACATCCTATGTGAAACATGCCGGATTCTCGTGGACGGCCTTCATTCTTCTGGCCATCTTTCTCATGGCAGTGATAATTCCTTTCCTGCGCAAAATGATCTCATCTGCGGTCATGAGCCCGTTCGCTGGCCTCTTTTTCATTCGTCAGTTTCCTTCATGGGGCTGGATCGCCATTCTCTCGTGTGTTACTTTCTGGACCCTTGCCTGGACCAGGTTCGAATGTTTCTCCTTCATCCAGCCATACACTTTCAGCCCGATATGGGTCTCATACATCGTCATCGTGAATGCCCTGACATATGCCAGGAGCGGCAGGTGCATGATGAAGGACAGGACGAGTTATTTCGTCATGCTCTTTCCGCTGAGTTCGTTGTTCTGGTGGTTCTTCGAGTATCTCAACAGGTTTGTCCAGAACTGGCACTACATAGGCGCAGAGAATTTCTCGCCTCTGGAATATGCGATATTCGCAACATTGTGCTTCTCGACTGTGCTGCCGGCGGTGCTGGGCACCTGCGAGCTGCTGGAGACATTTTCAGAACCTTTCTCGTCGCTGGACAAGTTTGTCAAAACTGGTGTCATGACCAAAAAATCCACGGCCTGGACAATCCTTGTAGTTGCATGTTTCGGCCTCGCCGGCATCGGAAGGTATCCGGACTATCTTTTTCCGATCCTCTGGCTTTCGCCGTTCCTGATCATCACTTCGCTTCAGACATTGCGAGGGGAGAAAAATGTCCTTTGCGGTATCGCGGAAGGAAGATGGCGCAGAATTGTCCAGCTTGCACTGGCCGCCCTAATCTGCGGTTTCTTATGGGAGATGTGGAACTATTACAGCCTTCCCAAGTGGGCGTACTCGGTCCCGTTCGTTGACGGCTTCAGGATCTTCGAGATGCCCCTGCTTGGATTCGCCGGATATCTCCCATTCGGTATTGAATGCGCGGTGATCGGCGGACTGCTGAAGGATATCATGGATGACAAGCAGGCCTGGAACAAATGGTGGCAGAGACAGGGATATTAACCGTTGTAGGATAAATTTCTCAAGCCGCGGTAGACGCCAGTGGAAAGGTGAGCTGGATGTAGTGTTGTCTGTCTCAGACAAGGAAGATTATTCTTTCATGATAGAGAGCTCAAGAGTACCGATTTCTTGCTTTCAAGAAGCAGACTCTTTATCCGTTAATTTAGCCAGTTCGAGCGACAAGT
>JANYBI010000247.1 GCA_025360875.1 Lentisphaerota bacterium | reverse complement strand
CGTCAGCCATCAGGTTTGCCTGAAAAGGGAGGGATTTGTAATGCCAACAAATTTCCGACCGCATTTAAGTCGTTGATTATGAACAACTCGGTTTTTGAAAGTGTTTAAAACGAGTATGAGGCAAAAATACTCAGCTTAACTCTTATACCGTTTTGCATTCATCGGGAAAGAAACGCGTCAGCAGAGTGACGCGGATACAGCCCGTATTTGTTGTAACCGCCTAACCTTCAGGGAGACGGTGGAGCCGGATTACCTAAAGGGGGCGTCTGGTTAGCATTAATTTCTTCTTCGACTTTCTTAATATTCTCTTCTGCTGCTTCCAGAATACGGTGATTGCTTCTGCCCCCATTAATAATATTCCCAAAAACAATATATCTGCCCTTTATTACAGGTCTTGTTCCGTTTTTATAATACATGCATGGTAAGGATATTGATTTTGAAGGATAAGTTCCCTTTAAACATTTCTCTATTGTGAAGTATCCTTCGTCAAGGCATATATTGTCCTTTTCAAAAACCTTATTAGCCTGCCCTTGTCCAACCCTTTTATCTAACGTCCCGATAAATATTAGATTAGCATTATCGGCACTCATCTTTATACTCTCATAAGGAAGTGTATCAACAGGTTTAACCTTTGAACATCCATCTATCATCATCAGAATCAGAACAATTGTTGTTATATGCCTATACATATTTTTCTCTTTGCTAACACGTCACTCTACTACCCGTTTTCCCCGTCTCCGGGCATCACCTCTGCACTCTTGCACTGCCGCCTTTGACAAGCGCCTTGACTTCGCCCAGCGTCGCCATGGACGTATCACCGGGAGTGGTCATTGCAAGGGCACCATGCGCCGCTCCGTATTCCACGCATTCCTGCGGGGAAAGTCCTGAAAGGAATCCATAGGACAGTCCGGAAGCGAACGAGTCCCCTCCCCCGACACGGTCGAATATCTCAAGTTTTTCGCGGAGCGCGGACTCGTAGAATTCCCCGTCGGTATAAAGGATAGCCCCCCAGTCATTGGAAGTCGCGCTGTGGACGGAACGGAGAGTGGTCGCCACCGCCTTGAAGTTGGGAAATTCCCTGACCGCCAGCTTGATCATTTTCTTGAAGTTAGCAGGATCAAGTTCTGAACATTTCTCATCGAGCCCTTCGACCTTGAATCCTAAAGCCGCTGTGAAATCCTCCTCGTTCCCGATCATCACGTCGACATATTTTGCAATTGAACGGTTCACTTCCATCGCACGCTTCGTCCCTCCAACGGATTTCCAGAGGCTCGGACGGTAGTTCAAGTCATAGCTGATGACAGTGCCATTCTCCTTCGCGCATTCCATCGCCTCGATCGCGACATCAGGCGTACCTTCCCCCAAGGCCGCAAAAATTCCACCGCAGTGGAACCAGCGCGCACCTTCGTCCTTGAATATTTTCTTCCAGTTTATGTCCCCACGTTTGAGCTGGCTGACAGCCGTATGCCCACGGTCGCTGCAGCCGACCGCACCACGCGCACCAAATCCTTTTTCGGTGAAGTTCAACCCGTTCCTCGACGCCTTGCCGACACCGTCGAACGCCACCCATTTGACGTGCCCCATGTCAACTCCGCCCTGCAGGATCAGGTCTTCAAGAAGCCGGCCGACAGGATTGTCCACGATCGCTGTGACCACGGAAGTCTTCAGGCCGAAACATCTGCGAAGTCCGCGCGCGACATTGTATTCTCCGCCACCTTCCCAGACCTCGAATTTCCTTGCAGTATGTATCCTCCCGTCGCCCGGATCCAGCCTTATCATGATCTCCCCGAGCGATACCTCGTCCCATTTGCAGCTCTCTGCCGACTTGATGTTCAAATTACCCATTGCGACTTCTCCATTATATTAGGGGTTCCCTTTATCTTTGCGTCAGGGCGATTTTAATTCCAAGTAAAATCAGAAGCGCCCCGAAAGTCCTGTTCACGATGTTTTCAAATCTTGCATATGCGTCCTGTATACGCTTCTGCGTGAAAAAGATCGCCACGATCGTGAACCATGCTATGGCGGTCATTATCATTATGAATGAAATAATTACTATCACATATGCAGGGGTCTCCGGTCTGATAACAAAAGTGAAGAGACCCAGGAAAAACATGGTCGCCTTCGGGTTAAGGACATTTGTCAGGAACCCTATTTTCAGGGCTTGGCGCCTGGTCAGATCCAGTGAGACTTTCTCGGCGCTGATTTCAATCTTCGTCCTGTGCGCTAGCACAGAGCGTATCCCCATGTAGATGAGATAGGCGGCGCCAAGATATTTTATGATGTTGAACACTATGATCGATTTGGCGATTATATATCCAACGCCTGCTGCGCAGTAGCTGATGTGCACCGCCAGCCCAAGCCCGATGCCGAACCCGGTATATATCCCTGTCCTGCGCGAATAAACCAGGGAATTCCTGACCGCCATCACAAAATCCGGCCCGGGGCTTATCGCCGCCAGCAGGTTCAGAAGCGCCGCCGTACAGATCAATGTCAAATTATCCATTACTTGTCCGTTTTCTTTAAAACTTCGATGCTCTCCCTGACGGGATCCGTCTTGTCGACGGAAATGCTTTTCTTATCTGAAATCTTGGGATTTGAATATTTCATCAGTAGCAGATATGCTTTTCCCGCCTGCTCCTCGCTCATGTTCTTATCAGCAAGTGATTTCTTAAGCTTAATATAATTTATACTCACCGTGTAATGGTTCATCCCCATTTCCTCAAGCTTCTTCACAATTTCCCTGTTCTCCGGTGAACTTAACATCTTTTGGAATTCATCGCTCTCTTCTTTGTTAAGCTCCGATTTCCTCTTGTTGGCCTTGCTGTAGATCTCCTGTACTTTCTTATTGGATTCAACGTCAGTCTTCTTACATTCTTCATCATATTTCCCCAGATTCTTAGAAAGGATCACACCCCATTCGGCAATCATCTTGAGATCTTCCTCGTCCAAATCCTTGTTTTTCGCCTCAAATTCAGCCGGGGTGATTTTCGTCACCCAATAACCGTCACTCCTGGCTTCGGAAGGCTTCTGTCCAACAACGGCTAGAGGTGGCGATATGACCGTGTTCCAGGTATAGCCGCTTATCGGAAGGATCATCCCGGGCCCGATGAAATAATACCCTCCTTTGACGGTCGAATCCATCATATAATATCCGGGTACGATTACAGTTCCGGCTGTAGCTCCAAGCGCACATCCAGTGAATCCGGCCGTCACCCTGAAGATGTTGTCGATAAAAGTCTGGAACACCGCCACAGGATACGCCATAGGCCATCCGAAGATCCGTTTCTCGACCTTGTTGCTTGCCGCGCCGAAATAGTCCGACCAGGACTCTGGAATCCCCTTGATGATGAACTTGTTGACACATTTGTCAAAAGCCCACTCGTATGCATCTCCGCTGTTATCGGCAATATCCTTATATTTCTTGCTCTCAAAATATTCCCCGAACGAATCCGATGCGTCCCCCCAAGCTTCACAAGCATACTTCGTTGGCGCGACATATCCCGGAACAATCCTGATGTTGTACCAGTTGCCATCGTCTCCGAGGATCTGTCCGCGCCAGATCAGCTGCCCCTTCTGGCTGAACGAAAGGAAATAACCCTCATCTTCGGCCGCAGACAGGTTCATACTTGTAATGATAATCATCCCCAGGATAATCAGTCTTTTCATATTTCGAGTATTTCGTGTGTTTAGTGGTTAATTCTTTTGAGTAGTATTATATTTTACATTATGAAAAAAGCAAAAGCACCTGAACTCGACTGGAAGCGGATAAGGCTTCTCATAAAACTCGCGCTTGAAGAGGACATCGGCAGCGGCGACGCTACAAGCATCTCCGTAATCCCAAGGAAACTGATGGCAGAAGCCGTACTCGTCTGCCGCGAGGACTGTGTCTGCGCTGGCCTTCCCGTAGCCGAAGCAGTATTCAAAGCTATAAATAAAAATATAGAATTCATTCCCAAAGTCAAAGAAGGACAGCATTGCAAGAAGAATGCCGTGATGGCTGTC
>JANYBI010000246.1 GCA_025360875.1 Lentisphaerota bacterium | reverse complement strand
GATCCTCTTTTCCGCCGCTTTTTCGGCGAGGAGTTTGGCCGTCGCATGTCGCCGGAACCGCAGCGCGGCGTCGGCTCGGGCGTGATTGTCACGAAGGATGGTTATATTCTGACAAACAATCATGTGGTGGAGGAGGCGGATGAGCTCAAGGTGGATTTGCAGGAGGGGAAGGAATATTCCATTCGACTGGAATGGTACGAGGCGTACGGCGGAGCTGTGGTCCAGCTTTTCTGGGAAGCCCCGGAACTGGAACGAGCCATCATTCCTGCGACCGTCATGCTTTCCAGGCCAGAGCCGGGTTTCCGGGACGTACCAAAGCCCATGCCGAAGGAAGGAGACTTGGAAGGCCCGGCAGGAATGCCAGCATTGCTGTACGGGCAGACCCCTGGAAGTTATCACTCATCACCTGCGAACGGATTGAAATGGACCGGGCAAAAGCCCAAGCAGACAATGACATTGGGCACCGGGGAGAAGGGAATCCTGGTGACATTGCAGCAGGACCGGGTCAGCAGTGATCAGATCCGCAGTCTTCTGCCTAACGATCCCAAGGATCAGGTTGATATCTCTGCTGTGCTGCTGAAGGAGGTTCCGGCGTGGCGTGCGGATTGCACGCTGGCCAACGGGAGCTTCCTGCGGGTATATCTGTTTCCGCTCAAACAGGGCGCGGCGGTCAGCCTGCGCCTGGAGTCGGCAAGCTCCAAATGGAGCCAGTCACAGAAGGATTCAATTGTCGCGCTCTTGGACAGCATCACTTTCTCACCGAATGTAGAGGACAGGAAAACCGGTATCGCAGCACCCGATCCGCTATTCTGATTGCTTCGCGGTGAAAACGATTTCACATGAATTAATCAGACTAGAGCAGCGCACTGCATATTAATGAAGCTATCACTGTGACATCCTCGGTGCTGAACACATTTTTGATTGAGGAGTCGTACAGGATGTCAGCGACGGCAGGCAATTCGTCGTCGCCCTTGTAATATATGAGATTCACATGGATCTTCCCGATCACATGGATATCCGCCCCGACATCGCCAGGGATCTTCTCTTTCCAGTCAAGGCGTCCGAGATTTTTCTTCAGCCGTGGAATGTCATTCCCTATCTGCGAGGCAATTATGTTGACACTTCTTGATTTGTAGGGTTCAAGGTAGAATTGTCCGCCCGGCAAGTCTCTGAAGGTTATAAATTTTCCGGTTTCGGAAAATTTATTGTTGCACATCAGATAATGAAGAATAATTATCTTGAGATCGGGTCTGACGGTCTGGCCGGTCTTCCTGTTCTTTACTTCGAAATTCTTCAGGTCGACAGTGCAGTCGGAACCCAATACTCGTATCAATATCGTATCCTTGTCAATAAGACTGAAGCCGAGGTTCCCCGCACGCGCGGACAGGTCTGCTGCTGCGAGTTTCGCAACCGCAATCCTTGTCGCCTCGTTGAATCCGTCAATCTTCGACACTGAACGTATTCTCTTTCAGTTATAATTTTTCCCGGTTTGGGAAAAATTATCCTTCATTTTCTTGACAGTGGGGAACCTGCCGATATCGGTGTGCGGCAGGAAAAGCGCGCCGATGTACTGGTCCATGTATGCGGGCGCGGTGTTCAGCTCCAGATAGGTCATCTTTCTTGCTAGTTCGAGCTGTTTTTCGCGGTATTCCTTCGAGAGCAGGACCATGTATGTACCCATGAGCGAGGCGTTGCCGATATACTTGAACTTCTCGCGCGGAAGGTCGGGGATGAGCCCTATGACAATGGCCTTGTCGAGATCCAGAGATCTTCCGAATCCGCCAGCGATGTAGACTGTCGACAGGTCTTCAAAGGCCATACCGACCTGTGTGAGCATTAGGTTGCATGCGGAATAAATTGCGGCTTTGGCCCGGACGATGTTCTCGACGTCGGCTTCGCTTATCGTTATGTCTTTCCCGTGCGAGCTTTCAGATGCCGGAACAATTATGTATCGCGCAAAACGTCCTTCCACGATGATCGATTTGGATTTCCTTCTGCGCTCCAGCTTGCCTGACGCGTCTATCCATCCTGTGAGGAAAAGGTTCGCAAGCAGGGAAATCATGCCAGAGCCGCAAATTCCTTTCGCCTTGATGTTGCCTATGGTTTCATACGAGGCCACACCGGTCTCAGGATCGACATTGGCCTTTTCAATCGCGCCTAGGGCGGCGCGCATTCCAAATTCGATCCCGCCACCTTCAAACGCAGGACCCGCGGAACATGCGCAGGTCAGCATGAATTCGGCATTGCCTATTACAATTTCGCCGTTTGTGCCGATGTCGATGAAGAGGCTTATGTTCTTGCTTTCGGTTGCCAGGTCCGTGCAGAGGACTCCTGCGGTGATATCGCCTCCAACATAGCTTCCCACGTGCGGCGAGAAATAGAGCCATGCCTGTCGGTTGATGTTTATCCCGACCTCGGCCGCGGACATGAACGGCGTTTCCTTGATAGTAGGGGTATATGGTTCAAGGCGGATATATTCCGGGTTGAGTCCGAGAAGGAGATGTATCATCGTGGTGTTGCCGGAGATCACGCCGCTGGAGACATCGTTTATGTCGATATCATGTGAGTCCACGATCTGCCTGATCAGGCGGTTGATGGTCGCGAGTATCCTCCTGCGGAGCTCCTCGAGACGTTCCGGCTTCTTCGCGTAGTTTATGCGGCTGATGACATCAAGTCCGCATTCCACCTGCTCGTTGTAGTCGCTTCGCACCGCCACGACCTCGCCTAGGAAGAGGTATACTAGCTCAACGGCGACGGTCGTCGTCCCGACATCCACGGCTATCCCATAGTTCTTTGCGGTCGTGTCACCGGCCTGGACATTTATCACATAGCAGCGTCCGGCATCATATATGATGGTTATTGTTATGATACCGTCCTTCTCGCGTATTGTGTCGGCAATCATCCTCAGCACTGGAAGTCTGCAGGTGATCTGGCACTCGCCCCATTCGCTTATGATGGCTTTTGCAAGCCTGTCAAAGTCGGACATCCCGTCTTCGATCTGTGGCGGCGGTATTTTGACAAGCCACTTGACCGCCAGAGGCTCATATTCCCATTTTTCCGGAAAGAGCTCCTTGCTGACAAGGCTGAAATCCTCGGTGGTCTTCGTGAACTTGCCGCCTTCCCTGCCTATTTGTTCAGGCACTTCTACGACTACGGCCTCATCGAGGACTTTAGTCTTGCAGGCAAGCACATAACCGTCGGCAACTACGTTCTGGGGGAGGACGCCAAGGCTGTCGGAATCCACGTTTCCGGCCAATATCTGGACCATGCATTTCCCGCAGGTCCCCTTGCCACCGCATGGTGAATCGATACTGATGCCCGCCTTCCTGGCGGCCGCAAGAAGTTCGGTTCCTGCCGGAACTTCTATCTTTATTCCTGACGGCTTGAACGTTATGAGAGGCATAAAATCCTGTCTGGATTATTGAATAAATGTAACACAGGCATCTTGCCTGTGGACTTTAATAAGATTTCCTATACGGTTAAGGTGTTAAGATAATTTTCCAATCCTGAATTTCCACCCCAGGAAGGATATTATCTGCCTGCTCTTTCAATTAATGGAAAAGGCAAGAGTCGCAGGTTTTATTTTTAAATGTAGCGTTCGCTGTCTCAGCGAAGGATCTTGACAATATTGCGTTGATTTGCAATCGAATGCTTCCATGCTATTATTAGTTTATGGCTTTGATATATTTTAAAGCCAAATCACCATGATTATGAAAGGATTACATATGAGCATGAGGGAAGTCATAATTTATCCCGGCGAAGACGGATACTGGATTGCGGAATGCCCCAGCCTGCCTGGCTGTGTGTCCCAGGGGACAAACAAGGAAAATGCAGTGATGAATATAAAAGAGGCCATCCAAGGTTATATACTGGCCCTTGAGACCGACGGCATTCCGGTTCCAGAGGAGAAATTCGAAGCCATGGTTGTCGCGGTATGAGCGGACTTCCCAGGATTTCCGGAAGGGAAGCCGTTAAAGTTCTGAACACTCTAGGATTTAGAGTCATAAGGCAACATGGCAGTCATATAATCCTCAGGAGGGATTCGCCTTTTTCTCAGACGACTATTCCGGATCATAAGGAGCTTGATCGTGGAACTCTCAGGGCGATAATGAGACAATGTGGCATTTCGCCAGATGAATTTAAGAAACTTCTTTAAGTTTTTATACGAAAGGATTTCCAAGTCATAAAATTTTGATTTCATAAAATTTTATTCTTAACGTGATTTTCGATAGACGTTTCCATCTGCAAACCACCAATCTAAATTTTGATTTGAAAGAAAACTTATCAAAAGGTGGTACTGCAAAAGCCTCTGGCGCTTACCAAAACCAAGATCCAAACTCTATTTTCAGCGGTAACAGGGCTGGAATGGCATTTTCCCTTAATACGTCGTCTGGAACAATCGATGCTGATTGGAAACAAGCAATAAAAGGGCGATATGTCGTATTGGTCAATAAAACTACTGGAGAAGGGAATGACTTATGGGGCAAGGCTAAAATAAAGATCAACAACACTATGTCCGTGAATCTTGAAAACAATTTTTCAAGTGAGAAGGTTTTGGTTATTGACTTCGGCAAGATCACGGAAATTAAATCAATATCTTTTGAGATTAAACAGGGTTCGAACAATCCGGGACTAGCTGGGCTTGAAATATACAAGTAGCAGGAATTAGGATACCCAGTATCCAGAGATTGCAAATGTGTTAATACCCCCTTCAGCAGCGAGGGAAAATGTCCAATATCGATTGTTTTTTTAGGAATCCACGGTTAACTCCGAGACGCGGTGAACAACTCAGCCAGCTCTACCTGCTACGACGTGACATCGACACATGTTTCGGTACAAACCCCAATACGGAAGCCATATGGGAGCCCCTCGACAAGAAAACGAAAGAAGAGATTTCTTGCCGAGCAATTTGGCCAGGGACGATGGCGATTCTTGCTGGCATCGACATGCTGGGCAAGTTCCTTGCTGGTACCGACAAGACACGGGGAGCAGATAGCATCACTGTTGGGGATAGGTTCAAGGCTTTTGCCACACGTTACCTAGGTCTCAATGTTCCCGATGCTGAACTTATTTACCAGTTGCGGAATTCCCTTCTCCATACGTTTGGACTATATTCAGAAGTTCAGGACAAAAAAGGCAATGTCAAACTCGTTTTAAACACTTTCAAAAACCGAGTTGTTCATAATCAACGACTTAAATGCGGTCGGAAATTTGTTGGCATTACAAATCCCTCCCTTTTCAGGCAAACCTGATGGCTGACG
>JANYBI010000244.1 GCA_025360875.1 Lentisphaerota bacterium | reverse complement strand
GGTCAGCCATGCATTCCTGTCCTGCATTTCGGCTGGCTGGACAATATCAGAAAAAATCATATGTGTTTCCTTATTAAATATTTTTCAGATTGCTTCAAACAGCAGCAGTTCCGAAGTCAGCGCACCTTCAAGACGGACTGTGACTCCCTGTTTCATCAAAGTGAAACCGTCGATTTCGCAGACCTGTCCGGAATTGTCGAAAGTGACACGGTATTTTCTGGAGATGTCCAGTCCGCGCAGGCGCAGGAGATATTCCGTCTGCGTCGGGGCCGAGAGCTGGAATAGGCCGCAGATTGCGCGGGTGCGATCCTCCGACGCCAGTTCCAATACTCCCAGACCTTGCGGATCATAACCGGTAACTTCCGGCGTATGATGATAAATCTGACCATTTTCCATGAAAGGGCGGATGAAGTTCCTGAAGAGGCCGAACAACTTTTTCATCTTTGCGGTCAAGATAGGGTTTTCTTCCGATCCCGCCGGATACGTAACGCCAAATGTTGGACGGACAAACAGCAGGAGCCTGGCCTGGAAATCGAATTCAGCGGCAATATGTCCGCTCTGTCCGAAAATTAGACGGTCCACATGTTCCGGAGGAAGTGCCATGGTCATTCCGTTGGTGATGGAGAATGAACGGGGAGCGATCTGCCAGTCGGTAATCCAGCTATGGCTGAACCTCTTCACCATTCCGATGTCCGTCCTGCCACCTCCACCAGCGCAATTCTCGAAGATCACGTTGGGGAATTTCACCCTGAGCCTGTCATAAATTCCATACAGGGCCTCATAGTATCTCCAATATCCGTTCTCAACAAATCCCCCGTTGACCTTGTGTATGCCCAGACCGGGGCTTGTGTTGTAGTCCAGACGGAAGAAATCCAGCTGATGATGTTCGATTACGTGGCTGATCTGCTCCTCCATCCAATTGGCCACTTCGGGATTCGTCAGATCAATCAGGCCGCTCCAATGCTTATTGCAGTCATAGCCTTCGGCGAGCCATTCAGGATGTATTTTGGCGATTTCGCTTTCGGATCCGATACGTTCCGCATCCATCCACAGCCCCCAGAGCATACCTTTGGATTGTACGAGCTTCCTATACGGGGCGAGACCGTCCGGGAAACGCTCACTGTCAACTTTCCAGTCTCCGACCCTCTGCCACCATTTGTTGGCGGGCGCATACCAGCCGGCATCGATGAAGAACACTTCCGCACCCAAGTCTCCGGCAACGTCGATCGCATGATGTATCTGTTCAGGAGTCATTTCTATTTCCGGACCTATTCCGGATTCGATCCATCCGCCACGTCCGCGCGGCTGGGGCATGAACACGCTGCGGCGCAGGTGGGTATGCATTGCCTGTATGGCGGTATCCAGGTCTCCGAACGTCATTCCAAGATGCATTTCAGGAGTCACTACCGTCTCTCCCTTGGAAATGATCCGTTGGGGAGCGGGCGCATCGGGGCCGGCACGGAAGAACAGGTGTGCAGCACTGTCGCTGCTCCTCTTGTCGGCGTCAAGGTCGAATTCAAAGCTGTATCCGCCAGACCACGCGAGCTGTCCTATGAAATGTTCGCCGGTCGCGTTGTTGCGCAGGACAAACATCGGGTGGCGATGCCGTTCGCGCCGGTAGCGTCCGTCGACACGGTATCCCGCTGACGGCACATCGAACCAGTGGAAATCACCTTCATTGCCCCAGCGGCTGTCATCAAAATAACCGAGGGAATAAAGGGGCAGTCCAGATTTTCCCAGATGGGATTTCCAGCGGTTGGCCTTCTGCATTATGCCGCTCCACGAGTATGCCGACGACAAGGCGGCGGTGCTCTTCCCGGTATTGGTCACTTCCAGCCATCGCGTGATGATCGGAGTCCCGTCGAGCTTCGTATGGACTTTCACAGTGACAGGGCGGACCTTGTGCCGGAGCGTGACTGTCGCATGGATATCCGCAGCCTGGTCCTTGCCGGTTGTTTTCTTGTCAAATCCGGCAAATTCCCAATCCGATGCGAGGAGCTGTCCATCAATCTCCAGCCAGAAGGCCTGAGGCGCCGCATGTTCTTCCGGCCTGATCCTGCCATCGTAGAAATTCACGAAACCCGCCCCGTTCCAGCCGCGGCCGACGAACTGGCCTTTCGTCAGGGATTCCTCATAGACAGTCATTCCCGACCTGTAGCTGATAGTGGGCTCCGGCTTCTCAACAAACAGCACGTCGGACCATTCCTTTGAACCAGAGCTCTTTGGCTGTTTGACTTTAACAGCCTTCGAAGAAGATAATTTTTTCATATGCCTCCGTTATATTTAGGAAACTTTTAAAAATTGACATTTTGCTAAGATAACTTTAAAACTTCTCCGGGCGCCATGATGATACCGTTGAGTCCCTGACGTTTGGATTCAGCAAGGAACATCGCCGGATCACCGCCCTGTTCGATGAACATCCAGAAGTGGCAGCCTATGAGCTTTCCAGGGCGAACCGCGGCTCCAAGCGCGCAAGCTCCGGCGGCATCAAGATTGCCAAATGCGCCGTTGATCGGAACCATCATTACATCCACTTTCACATCTCCCAGCGACTTGAGAATGCGCTGTACCGCAAGTCCGCTGTCGCCGACATTGTAGAAAGTCAATCCGTCCATCTGAATCAGGAAACCGACTGCATCCGGAGCCAGCTCCCCGTGATCGGCATAAATTGCCCGGACCGACACATCCCCATGCGAAAAGCTTTCGCCCTCATGCAGAATCTTGTAGCGGCCTTTGGAAATCCCGAGAGACCTGTAGACTTCCTCGCAGTCAGGCGCCCCGATGAAAAATGTGCTTGGACGAGAAATGAATGCAGGATACGCGTCGATGTCCAGATGGTCCAGATGGGAATGCGTGGAAAGCACTATGTCTGCGCAAATGTTTTCAGGGGCTGTAACGGCAGGCTGCATGCGTTTGAAACCGACTAATCTTTCAACGCAGTCCGACAGATACGGATCAATGACAACCGTTGTCCCTTCTTTCCCCTTGAGCAAAAATCCGGCCTGTCCGAGAAATTCCAATGAGACACCTTCAGAAGAGAAATGCGTTTCCCCAGCAGTATGAGAAGCCTGTGGGACGCCTTTTTTTCTTTTCATGATTCCGCCCATTAAATGATTTTTGACATGGCCATAACAGTATCTCAGCTTTAAGGTAAGTCTCTCCATTATTTTCGATTTTGTTTACATATCTTTCGATTAATGCTATATTTATGGAAAGCTATACGCCTATACGGCACATCTACAGGAGTGCAATGGAAAACAATATTGATTTTGAAAATCTTGCCGGCTCAGAGAAGTTCGCCGAGTTCACGGAACTCCTCATGAAGCTGACCGGACTGGTCATGGCCTTGAACTCTCCGGGCGGCGATGTCCGCGGAACTTCCAGTGCAATAAGGGGCGGAAACCCTTTCTGCCGGTTGATCCGTGGTACCTCCGAGGGATTGCGCCGCTGCACGGACTGCGACCGCCGCCACCACGAGAAATCTGTCATGAAGAACAAACCGCTCCTGTACGCGTGCCATGCAGGCTTTCTGGATATGGCAGTTCCCGTCTTCGTCCAGGGGAGGCACGTGGCGACAATCTCGAGCGGACAGCTTCTGCCCAATCCCCCGAACGAGCTCGAATTCAAAAAATTCATCAGCCGTATTTCCTGGCTGGAATCAGCTGAATCATCTTTACGCAAGGCCTATTTCAGCGCGCCCTTCCTGCCACGGGAAAAAGTCATGTATGTGATGCGGCTTCTGGAGCTGTTCGCAGGCCATCTTTGTGACAGCATCCAGAGGATCAGGGAGCTGGAGTCGGAAAAGGAGCGGAAGGAAATCCGTCTCGCGAAGGAATTTGTGGAGAAACACTTCAATGATCCTGCCATGGGGCTTGCGGATGTAGCAAAATATGCCGGACTGTCGCCTGCGCATTTCTCCCATGTGTTCAAACAGCGTTCAGGCATGCCGTTCGTCCGCTTCGTCCAGGAAAGGCGTGTAAGGGAGGCGAAACGGCTCATGATGCGCGCCGACAAAAGCATCACGGAGATATGCTTTTCATGTGGATTCAACAGCTTGACCAATTTCAACAGGGTTTTCCGCAGCTTTGAACGCCAATGCCCCCGATATTTCAGAAAAGAGCTGATGAAAGGCAATGCCTGATAGCCATGCACAAAGAGGCAAATGCACAGAGCCGGGTAAGTTTTTGAGCTGATAATCTATCTGGTCACCCATCACACCATCATGACCCCGCCGCCCTTAAAAAGGCTTATTTTCAATTTACAGGTAACCGTTAAGCCGAAGTTCCTATAACAAGAAAACGCTTTGCCCTTTATCTTCAATGAGTTAAATCTAAATCGCCTCTTCCGGTACTG
>JANYBI010000225.1 GCA_025360875.1 Lentisphaerota bacterium | reverse complement strand
ACCAGATGCGCGCGATAATGAGGGCCTCAGCATTTGGAAAAGTCAAGATGATGTTCCCGATGATAACCACGGAAGATGAACTTGACGAGCTTCTCAGGATATTGCAGAAAATAAAGGATGAGTTCATCCTGAAGAAGGTCCCTTTCGATGAGAAGATGGAGACCGGGATAATGATTGAAATACCATCGGCTGCGATCCAGGCCGACATGCTGGCGCGCAAGGTGGACTTCTTCAGCATAGGGAGCAACGACCTGGTCCAGTACGCAATGGCTGTAGACAGGACGAATGAGAAAGTAGCCTACCTCTACCAGCCTGCGAATCCCGCAATCCTCAAACTTATCAAACAGATCGTACTTGCCGCCCGCCGGCATAAGATATGGGTCAGCATCTGCGGTGAAATGGCGGGAGATCCGCGCTACACCCCGATCCTCCTTGGAATGGGAATACATGAGCTGAGCATGACTCCGGCCTCGATCGGCCCGGTGCGAAGACTTGTCAGAAGCATGAAAATGCATGACGCCTACAAGCTGGTTGAAAAATCGCTGGCTGCGAATTCCGCAAAGGAAGTCATCCAGATGTCGGAAGATCTCATCTCCAGGGTGGCACCGGACATAATCAACCTCGCAGGCACGGGAGACTGATGCGGGCAAAACCTGCAAACCAAAAGAAAAACTAAACAAATATGCCTTCCAATAAAACAATAAAGATGAAGCGTCCTTCCTGGGACAGGTACTTCATGGACATCGCGGAAGTCGTTGCAAAAAGGAGCAACTGCCTGAGAAGGCATGTCGCCGCGCTCATCGTAAAGGACGGCAGGATAATCTCCACCGGCTACAACGGAACTCCCAGAGGCATCAAAAACTGCCACGAAGGCGGCTGCAAGCGATGTGCCTCCGACGCTCCAGCGGGAACGAAACTGGGTGAATGCCTGTGCAGCCATGGCGAGGAAAACGCAATAGTCCAGGCGGCCTACCATGGCATAGCCGTAAAGGATTCCACGATCTACACTACCTTCAGCCCATGCCTAATATGCTCGAAAATGATCATCAACGCCGGAATCAGGGAAGTCGTCTATCAGGACAGATATGCCCTTGACGATACCGCCAGAAAGATCCTCAGGGAGGCGAAAGTCAGGACCAGGGCGCTGAAGTCCGGGAGAAAATAACGTGTCAAAGTATCAACGTGTCAGAGTATCAAAGCAAATTTCCATCTTGCGATAGAACTCTGAAAGAAAGTGTCCACATGGCCTTTTCCCAATCATTTCCCAGCCCCATGTCCCGACGCGAAATGGACAAGCTCGGCTGGAAGGAACTTGACATCCTCCTAGTCAGCGGCGACGCCTATGTCGACCATCCCTCATTCGGAATCGCGATAATAGGCAGGGTTCTCCTTTCAAAAGGATACCGTGTCGGAATCGTCGCCCAGCCCGACTGGAAAAAACCGGAATCCCTGAAGGCCATGGGCAAACCCCGTATCGCATGCGCCATCACCGCCGGCAACCTGGATTCCATGCTCAACATCTATACTGCCGCGAGGAGGATCCGGAAGGACGATGCTTATTCTCCCGGAGGCAGGACAGGACTCCGTCCTGCACATGCGACTGTCGTTTATGCACAACTCGCAAAACAGTCGTTCCCCGGACTCCCGGTAATAATCGGCGGCATTGAAGCCAGCCTCCGCCGTTTTACCCACTACGACTACTGGCAGGACAAGATCAAGCCATCCATAATTTCGGACAGCAAGGCCGACATCCTCGTATATGGAATGGGTGAACGGGCGATAATTGAAATCGTTCAGCGCATCTCCTCAGGCAAACCTCTGGATTCAATCAGCGGAACCGTCAGGATGCTGGGAAAGAATGCTGCTGAAGCCTTTACGAAATCCAATGCCGGATTTATCGAACTTCCATCCTATGATCAGCACCTCTCTTCAAACGATGCCCTCCTGGAAAGCATAATCCTGCTTGAGAAGGAGATGAACCCTGAATGCGCCAGGACAGTTGTCCAAAGACATGGGGACCGGCTTGTCGTACAGGAGCCCCCTGCCCCTCCTCTTGCCACCGGTGATCTGGATGAAATCTACGGGCTTCCGTTCACAAATCGCCCGCATCCGTCCTACAGGGAGAAGATTCCGGCATTTGAGATGATAAGAAATTCGGTGACGGCCGTAAGAGGATGTCCCGGCGGATGTTCGTTCTGCGGTCTCGGCTTACACCAGGGGAAGTTCGTGTCGTCTCGCAGCCGTGATTCCATAATTTGCGAAGTTCGCAGGCTTGCGGAAGATCCGGAATTCCACGGGACCGTCAGCGATATCGGCGGTCCTACTGCCAACACCTACGGCAACAGGAGGAAAAATCCCGAACAGTGCAGGGAATGCCGCAGGCCCTCATGCCTGTTCCCCGAAATATGCGGCAACTATTATCCCTATGAGGAGGACTTCCTTTCCCTATTGAAGGAACTGGAGAAGATCAACAAGGTGAAACATGTGTTCATTGGTTCCGGACTTCGCCTGGACCTGGCGCTCCTGCAGAAAAACCTGATGCGCAAAATCATACGCGACCATGTTTCCGGACAGCTCAAGGTCGCCCCCGAGCATCTTGACGACAATGTCCTGAAACTTATGCGAAAGAACAAATCATCCGACTTCATGAAGTTCATGGAATTCTTCGAGGAAGAAACAGGAAGAACCGGAAAAAAACAGTACATAGTTCCCTATTTCATCTCAAATTTCCCGGGATGCACTGAAAGCGAAATGAAGAAAGTCGATGATTTCCTCAGTTCGAAATCGTGGACGGTACAGCAGGTCCAGGATTTCATGCCGCTGCCAATGACGCTCGCATCAGCCATGTATTGCTGCGGCAAAAGCCCCGACGGCAAGATTCTCCAGGTGAACCGTGGACTCGGGGAGCGCCGCCCCCAGATGAAGCTTCTAAAACGGAAAAGATGATGTAGTGTCGTCTGCCTGCCCCGCCGGATGGCTGGGTCTCAGACGAGATCAATTCTCCCCTTGTCCGTGACTTGTGCGCCTATGGCGTACGGACAACTCTACATCCCACCACGGATCCAAATCTCGATGTCGGATGTTCACAGTCCTTTCCGATGACTTAACTTCGTAATTCGATATTCGAATGTTCGTAATTCGGCTGTTCGATTGTTCATCCTGTCTCCCCCAGCCTATCCAGCGGGCTCTCCACCACCGCCAGCTTCTTCTGCGCCACATGGGTGCAGATCATCGTCGTGGGAGGGGCGGGGTGGGAGGGGCGGGGTGGGAGGGGCGGGGTCAAACCTGGGGTGTTAAAAAGAAGCCACTTTTTTGAGATTATCCGAGAAATACTTCACCGAAAAATTATTTGAATTTGTTTTTGTGAGGCTAAAAGCGCTTTTCC
>JANYBI010000212.1 GCA_025360875.1 Lentisphaerota bacterium | reverse complement strand
AGGGTCTTTGTCGGTGCCTTTTTTACATCCTTCTTGACATCATGGCTCTTGCTCATTGATTTCTCCTTCTGTTTGTTTTTCAGGAACGTGTTACATTCCATAATATATGACTCGGATACGTAAATTTTCAATTTTTTGCTTTAGGGAATCTCTTAAATTGTAAATTCCCCATTCAAATTTATATTTATCAGATTATGGAAGAAAAAAGCTACGGGCCAGTCGTACCAGAGGATTTCACCTTCGGGCTCACCGAGGAGGACAAGCTCCTGCTCGACTGCGGCAGGAAACTGGGTCCGGTCAACATAAGATTCGAGACTTACGGGAAGCTCGACGAAAAGAAATCCAATGCCATACTCATCCTCCATGCGCTGAGCGGGGATGCACACGTCGCCGGATATCTCGATGGCGACAGGTCAAAGATCGGCTGGTGGGATGGCATGGTCGGACCCGGCAAAGGTTTTGACACTGACAAGTATTTCATCGTATGCAGCAACGTGATCGGCGGATGCAGCGGTTCAACAGGCCCGCGCTCCTTCAATCCGGATTCACAGAACTTCTCCAAGATCTACAATATGGATTTTCCGGTCATTACCATCGCCGACATGGTCCGCGCCCAGTACCGGCTCATGAAACACCTGGGCATATCGCAATGGCTTGCGCTGGCCGGCGGTTCAATGGGGGGAATGCAGGCGCTCGAATGGGCTGTGTCGTATCCTGAAGCCGTAAGAAGCATAATACCTATAGCGACTACGTCCCGGCTGTCCCCGCAGAGCATAGCATTCAACTGGGTCGGAAGACAGGCGATAATGAACGATCCCAAATGGAACAGCGGGAACTATGATCTTGACAAGGTCCCTGAAAGCGGCCTGGCAATAGCGAGAATGCTCGGGCATATAACATATCTCAGCGACAAGTCCATGGACAGGAAGTTCGGACGCGAACTCCAGGAGAGCGAGAGCTATACCTTCGACTTCAAACATAACTTCAAGGTCGAAAGCTATCTCAAGCACCAGGGCGAAAAATTCGTCGAACGCTTTGACGCCAACAGCTATCTCTATATTTCCAGGGCGATGGACTATTTCGACCTTTCCGGTAAGTTCGGTGGTGATCTGGCGATCGCCCTTTCACAGGTACATGCGCCTTTCCTCGTGATATCCTTCTCGAGCGACTGGCTGTTCACGCCCGAGGAGTCCCTGAAAATCGTCGAAGCCCTCAGGATCAATTCGACCGACGTCACATATTGCGACATCAAATCGATATACGGGCATGACGCCTTCCTTCTCGAGGTGGACATCCTCAAAAGGATAATTACCGATTTCCTGAAATGCAGGTACGAGGAGGTAAAATGACGCAGAAAATCAGAGAAAAACTGTCTGTTCGGCCCGACATACTTGTGATAGCGGATATCATTCCTCCGAATTCAAGGATACTCGACCTCGGATGCGGCGACGGCAGCCTGCTGGCCCTGCTCCGCAAGGAAAAAAACGTCTATGGCTCAGGTATCGAGATATCCCAGGAGAAGCTCCTGGACTGCGTGTCGGCCGGCGTCCCTGTGGTACATGGCGATCTTGACAAGGGGCTCGTTGAGCTTCCCGACAAGTCGTTCGACTATGTCGTTCTCAGTCAGACCCTGCAGGCCGTTGCAAGGCCTGACCATCTTCTCGAGGAAATGATGAGGGTCGGCAAAAAGGCCATCGTCAGTATCATAAACATCGGATACTATTCGGCGCGTCTCCAGATAATGCTCCAAGGCAGGATGCCAGTGACACAGAACCTGCCACACTACTGGTACAATACGCCGAACATACATCTCGGGACGATCTGCGACTTCCGCAATCTCTGCAAGGAGAAGAATCTGAACATAGTTTCTGAAATCCCCATCGGGGAAGCCCACGAGAAAATGCTTGCCAAATTATGGCCGAATCTTTTCGCCCCCACTTGCGTTTTCGTGATCGAATAATTTTTTGCAAGGCAAAAAATTATAAAAGGATGAACATTATGAAAATACATTCAAAATATGGTTTCCTGCCTTTAATGGCATTTCTCCTGACCGGGACAGGATGCCTCGTTTCCACACAGTCCGAAAGCCCGGATATTGCAGTTAACCCTGCCAAACAGGCACCCGTCATAAAAAAGATCCCCGAACTCGAAGCAAAGGTCAAGCTTATTCCTCCTGACAACGAGACCAGCCCTTTCCTGACCAATGCAAATTTCGTCATGGACTGGACAATACTCGGTCCTTTCACTTTCAAGCCGACAGACTTCGGTGTAGGAGCGCAGGGTGACTCCATAGACAAGGAGTTCATGACGGACGAATCAAACCTCGACTGCAAAACATCCAAGGCTCCACAGGGGTTCGAGTGGAAGAGAATCACCGGTTCTGGAAAGACCAACGCCGGTGAGGTCGACTTCAAGGAATTCCTCGGTGAAGTCGATTTTGACACTGTCTACTGTGTATGCCTGCTGGAGGTTCCCAAGGATTTGGACAATGTCAGCCTTAAGGTCGGCAGCGACGATTTCGTCAAAATATGGATCAACGGCAAGATAGCACTTACCTATAACAAGGAATGCAGGGCTGCCGACTGGGATCAGAACATCGTCGGGAAAATATCGCTGAAGAAGGGTGTCAACCGCATCGTCGTGAAGTGCGTGAATTTCCAGGGCGGATGGAACATGTATGTCAGGTTTACCAGCAGCGATGGGTTGCCGTTCAATACCGAAAAATGAAGAAAGAAAATTCCAAGTTCCAAAATCCAAATAAATTCCAAACGAATAAGTCTGGTTTTAGTTTGGAAATTGATTTTTGAATTTTGAAGGTTGTTTGAATTTTGGAATCTGGATTTTGGATTTTTATTAAAATCAGGGGATAAATATGAGCTTGAAGAAAGATGGCGTCGGTAAAAGGATCTACAGGGACGATAATTTATCACAAATCGCGTTCCCGCTCGGAGGGATTGGCGCTGGAATGATATGTTTCGAGGGTACTGGCGCCCTTACAAATTTTTCGCTGAAGAGTCATCCTGAAGTCTTCAACGAACCGAATATATTCTCAGCGGTCACGGTCAAAGGGCAGAAGAAAAATACTTCTCTTGTCCTTGAAGGGCGCGTGCCTGACAGGAAAATTTTCGGTGCGAGAGGGACGGCAAACGGCGGACACGGGAAAAACTACGGTCTCCCCAGATTCTTTGATGCGGAATTCAGCTCCGAATTCCCGTTCGCAACCCTCAGGCTTGAAGACAGGGAAATGCCATTGAAAGCCAAGATCACCGCGTGGAGCCCATTCACTCCTCCCGATGCCGACAACAGCAGTCTGCCGGTAGCGGCGCTTGAATTCTCATTCAGGAACAAGGGCAGGGAAAAAATCGAGGCCGTCTATTCTTTCAACGCAAAGGTATTCCATTCCGTGAAGGACGGAAAAAACTTCATTTCGAAGACCAAGGGCGGATTCATCATGTCTGAAAAGGGTTCTGAGAAGGAACCCTGGGGTGAAGGATATTTCTGCGCCAGAACCGATGATCCGGCAGTAAAAGTGAATCCTTCATGGTTCCGTGGCGGATGGTTCGATCCTCTTACGATGGCGTGGAAGGACATCGCTTCCGGAAATTGCGTTGAAAAACCCGAAATCAGGGAAGGCGAGTCCAGTCCGGGCGCAAGTCTTTTCGTCCCTTTCAAGCTTAAGCCCGGCGAGAAGAAGGTTATCCGCCTCATGCTTTCATGGTATATTCCCTATACAAATATCTTGATAGGCGGACCGGAGAAGAAAGATTGCTCCGCAGGATGTGACTGCAGCGCCCCCAAGACAAACCCCAAAAAGGACAATTACCGTCCGTGGTATTCTGCGAAATTCGCAGGTATAGAAGAACTTTCAGGCTACTGGAACAGCAAATATGATTTCCTCAGGGAGAAATCGAAAAAGTTTTCGGAATGCTTCTATGACACGGATCTTCCCCACGACATCGTTGAAGCTGTCTCCGCAAATTTCAGCATCCTGAAATCGCCGACGGTCATGCGCCAGTACGACGGCAGATTCTGGGCCTGGGAAGGCTGCTGCGACGATAGCGGCTGCTGCCACGGTTCATGCACACACGTCTGGAACTACGCACAGGCTATCGCCCACCTCTTCCCTGCGCTTGAAAAAAGCCTGCGCGACACGGAATTCAACGAATGCCAGGATGAAAGAGGCCACCAGAATTTCCGCGCCTGGCTGCCAATCCGCAAGACAGACCATGAATTCCATGCGGCTGCGGATGGACAGCTCGGTGGAATAATGAAAGTTTACCGCGACTGGAAGATCAGCGGCGATACCGCCTGGCTTAAAAAAATCTGGCCTAAAGTCAAGAAGAGCTTGGACTACTGCATCGAAACCTGGGATCCCGACCACAAGGGCATCCTTGTGGAGCCGCACCACAACACCTATGACATTGAATTCTGGGGCGCCGACGGAATGTGTACCTCCTTCTATCTTGGTGCGCTGAAAGCCGCAGTCCTGATGGGCGAGTTCCTTGGCGATGATTGCTCGAAATATAATGAGCTCTTTGAAAACGGGAAGAAGTTTCTTGAAACGCAGCTGTTCAACGGCGAGTATTTCGTACAGAAGATACAGTGGAAGGGACTTCGCGCACCGAATCCTGCCGAGGCGAAGACCATGGATGTCAGCAAATATTCTCCCGACGCGAAAAAGCTCCTTGAAAAGGAAGGACCGAAATACCAGTATGGAACAGGATGTCTTTCAGACGGAGTCCTTGGAACCTGGATCGCGTTGGTCTGCGGGATCGGGGAATTCATAGACAGTAAAAAAGTAGGGAAACACCTGACATCCGTCCATAAATACAATCTGAGGAAGAATCTTTCCAAGCATGTGAATCCACAGCGTCCGACATACGCTCTGAACGATGACGGCGGGCTTCTCCTCTGTACTTGGCCGAAAGGCAGTTCATTATCGCTTCCTTTCCCCTACAGCGATGAAGTCTGGACGGGATATGAATACCAGGTGGCTTCGCACCTGATGTTCATGGGACACGTCAAGGAAGGGCTTGAGATAGTCAAGATCGCCAGGGCCAGATACGAAGGCAATATCAGGAACCCATACAACGAATATGAGTGCGGCCACTGGTACGGAAGGGCCCTTTCATCCTATGGGCTTATCCAGGGTATGACTGGTATCCATTATGATGCCGTTGAAAAAACTCTATATGTGGATCCCCGGATCAAGGGCGATTTCAAATCCTTCATCTGCACCGCAACAGGTTACGGCACCGCGGGAATCAGGAAAGGCAAGCCTTTCCTGAACATCGTGGACGGCAAGATCGATGTGAAGAAGATTATCAAATTATAACGTACGAAGTACGTAGAAGAATATAGCCTATGGTTTCAACCATAGGGTTTGTATTAGTAAGATGATTCGCCTTGTAGAGGCGGAATATGTTCCGTCCCTTCAGGACGATTCTTGTTCTTTATCCATACCTGTGGCTGAAGCCACAGGCTATAATTGTTAAATCCCTTCAGGATTTTAAAGATGAATTGCAATTTAAAATTAGTTATTTTATTTGTTACCGCGGCAGCTTTTTCTTTGTCTGCTTTCTCCCAGGATGATTATCTGCAGAGGATGCCTCTGATTGCAGCTCACAAGTATTTTTCAAAGCTTGCCGAGGAAATGGCTGATACTCAAGTTGCTGCCCAGGAATCGGAACCGGTTAAGAAACTGGTGAAAGAACTCGGTGCGGAAGACTTCAAGACCAGGGAGAATGCCACAGCGGAACTGATCCAGTTCGGTCCTTCAATCAAGGCTGAACTGGTCTCCGCATCAAAGAACAAGGATCCTGAAACCGCGTTCAGGATTAAAAAAGTCTTGGCAGCTTTCAGGGCGGCGGAAGGTGAAAAACCAAAACTGAGATTTGAACAATATATTTTCAACAACCATGTGACATCCTATGTCAAAGCTAAGGATAAGCAGCTGATTCCGATGCTCATAGCGTTCCTTGGACATCCTAACCAGCAGGTGAAGTTTTGCGCCTGGCAACACTTGTCAAAGCTGACCGGGCAGGAACTGACGGATTCAGACATCGGGAAATGGGAAAAATGGTGGAAGGAAAACCGCGATACATTCAAATTCAAGGAAACCCAGCAGCCCGCTCAGGACGCGCCAGAGCATGAGATGCTTAACCTTCAGAGACTGTTCCGATAGATATATCAGCCATCTTCGGATCGGTGTAATAGAGGAAAATCTCGGCAGCATGCCATGTGTGCGGACAGCAGAATTTCCTGCGCGCATCATCCTCCGAATAGAATCCCTGTTTCACAGGTTCGATAAGGCGCCAGTATTCCGCTTCGGAACCAGCCCCCTCCCAGGTAAACGGAGGAACATCCATCTCAACTTCCATCGGAGGCGGAGTCTTGTAAAAATGAGCTTCAGCCCAGCCCAGGTATGGATAATTTTTAACAGCCTCCTCTCCGAATTTGGCTCCATCGACATGCTGGGTCCGGTAGTCCATCCAGAACAGCGAACTATATGAGTCATACATCTCAGGTATCTTGAACTGATCGTCCATGTCCAGGGATTTCAATCCGTACTTGATCCATTTTGTCTGGTATACAGGATGTTCAGCATAGTCGGAACGCCCTATGATATAATTGTCCCTGCGATATTGCGGGACGGTCTTCATGATCTTGTCGATCAGCGGATGATTATGGTCTTCGAAAAGCGAAATCATATATAGGCACTGTCCGAGGTTGTCGGCTTCCGGTTCTCCGGAGTTGTTCCGGTCCCAGACCTTTTGCAGACCTGCAACCCATTCCTCGACAAGGTGCAAGTTATCCGTATGTTTCATGCACATCAGCATCAGCGCCGAATCCCGGTACCATGGACGCGGATAGATCCAGAGGTTCGGCACAGGTCCGAACGGCATTATGTTTAGCAGGATCTCAGAGTGAATCGCCCTAAGCAGAGATGACTGCGGATGATTTTCAAAACGTGGCAATTTGACGGGTTTGCCATAGGTCAGCGCCTGTCTGTCGCCATTCTCCTCGATCCAGACCGCCTTTTCATCCTCGAAAATATGGACTGTGCGGGAATCTTTGGTTTCAATGCTGACAGAATATTCGGATGGTTCGAAACTTTCGCTGGCGACTTCCCATTTTCTTACAAGATCAAATGTGATCGCATCAAGAAGTTCACCGCCTGGCTTGTAGACGAATTTCCTTCTGGCACCCATCCCGAAAAGCATGAACCTGGATGAAATCGCTTTCATTTTTCTGCTCCTTTGGCATTACCCGGATATTTCATGAAACTATTAAATATCCGCCCTTCGGGCTTCGATACGAATGACTCGAGTCATTCTACTCAGGGTTAACCTTGAGTAAGTTGTCCCAACAACGCATCGAAACTTCAGATGGGAACCCGATTCCATCTGAAGTGCTTATTTCACGAAGATACTTTTGTTCGTGAAATAAGCAGGTCAATGCGCCATTTGCCAGTTCCTGATCGCCTCAATCGGACAAACCAGCATTATTATGTTCAATGTCAGATTGTCCCTTATCCAGAAAAGCAGTACTACTTCTATAACTAGTGCCTGACCGAAAACGTAATATTTTCAAAAAGCACAGTACACAATAGCCCGGATTTATCGATATACTCTGTCGT
>JANYBI010000192.1 GCA_025360875.1 Lentisphaerota bacterium | reverse complement strand
GTTTTGAATTATTGAAGAAAAGATATCAAGTAAGAATTGGAAGACAAAAAATGTCGGGCTGAAGCTCAACCTACTAACAACCGGGGAATTCGGCCTTGTTAAAGGAGTTTGTGATTGCTTTCTTTTCAGGAAGCCTGGCCTTCAGTTCCGCGATTTCATCAGGCCCATCGGAAAGAGGAAGTTTCACTTGTCCGCCATATAGCGCTGAACGGACAATGCCATTGACTATCTCACATCCCTTGAATGCATTCTCAAAATTGCACTGGTGGACTTTTCCGTCGATAAGCCAGTCGGCCATCTCCTGTATGTATGGAGGCATGTCAAGGTCATAGTTCATCGCACCATCGCCTTTCTGGACTCCCTTGGAAGTCACTGCGCGCCAGCCGCCGTTGGTCAGGACTTCGGCGAAACCTTCCGTTCCCTGGACGCAGATACGGTTCTTTCCCCACCATTTTGCAATTTCAGGCTGGTCGGGAGCGCCAGCTCCGCATTCGGCTATCCCGCGTACGCCATTGGCGAACTGGATAACGCCTTCGATGTAGTCCGGAGAAGGATGGTTGTCTGAAAGTTTCGACTTTCCTGCTGCCTGCCCCATCACCCATTCCGCTTCGACGTTGCCATTGTACCAGCGCATGTAGTCGACCATGTGGCTCATCATGTGTGTCATCCAGCCTGTTGCGCCGGCATAGATCATTTCGATCCTTCCAAGCTCACCGCTGGCGGCTATCTCCTTCACCTTCCGGTAATGGACACCATAACGGTGCTGATGGCTGACTACAGCCTTGATTCCGCTCTTCTCGACAAACGCTTTGAGCTTCAGGGCCTCACCCATGCTAAGGGCCACCGGCTTTTCGAACGCGACCATCTTGGCGCCGCAGTCAACCGCTGCCTTCATCATTTCCATCCTTATGTGGGGCATCGTGCAGAAGCAGAAGACATCGGGCTTAATCTCCTTCGCCATCCTGGCGGCATCAGTTCCAATAACCGGATTACCGAGAGACGGAGCTGCAGCCTTCAGCTTTTCCACGTCGATATCGCAGATTCCTGTGACTTGGAAATTAGGATTGGCGTTGAATGCGGTCGCATGATGCTTGCCGCGCTTCCCCATTCCAACAATCATCACATTGTATTTACTCATATTGGTACGTCCTTAAAATATGCAGCCGCTGCCTTTTCATAAGGAGCGGCTGCATGGTTTTATTAAAATATCAGGAGTTCTTCTTGTCCCATTCCAGTACCTTCTGGATCGAATAGTCGACTTCCGCGGTCGTAAGTTCCGGGAACATCGGAAGGGATACGCATGATGCCGCGTTCTTCTCGGCATTGGCGACAGAACCGACAATCTTGTATTCCTTGCCCCAGGGGAAACCTTCCTGCTTGTGGATGGCGATGGAATAATGTGTCTTGGCGTCTACACCGTTGGCGACGAGGAAATTCACCAGGTCATCGCGTTTGTTCGCAACATTTGTCTCGACGACATAGAGATGGAACACATGGCGGTATCCGGGTTTCGCATAGGGAAGACTCATGGACTTTACGCCCTTGAGGCCTTTAGTGTACTGCTCAGCGAGCTTGATCCTCGTGTCGGTCCACTGCGTGATATGTTTCAGCTTCGCGCTGAGAACTCCCGCCTGGAGATCGTCGAGGCGGCTGTTGAACCCGTATGAATGATGGTCTCTCTTGACCGAACCATGGCTACGGAGCTTGCGGACTCTCTCGTTGATCTTGTCGTCATTGGTGAAAAGCGCTCCTCCGTCTCCGAAGCATCCGAGATTCTTCTGGATTATGAAGCTTGTCGCCGTAGCGTCGGAAAGCTCTCCCTGCTTGAAGGTGCCGCCATGTGCATCAATAGCCTGCGCATTGTCTTCAATGACCTTGAGATTATGCTTCTTTGCGATCTTCGCAATCGCCGGCATGTCGGCGCACTGCCCGTAGAGATGGACAGGAATGATAGCCTTGGTCTTGGGGGTGATCGCGGCTTCAATCTTTGCAGGATCAATACAGCGCGTCTTCTCGTCGCAGTCTACGAACACGACCTTGCAGCCCGCGATCCAGGCGGCTTCGGCGGTAGCAAAGAAAGTGTTTGGATGGGTGATGACTTCGTCGCCGGGGCCGATGTCCATTGCCATAAGGGCGAGCCAGATAGCGTCTGTTCCGTTTCCAACTCCGATCGCATGCTTGGTTCCGAAATACTTGACAAGCTCCCCTTCGAACCTCTTGAGCATCGGACCAAGGACATACTGTCCGCTCATAAGCACTTCATTCATGTTCGCATCAATTTCCTTCTTGATGCTCTCGTACTGTCTCACGTGACCGTAAAAAGGCGTCTGCATATATTTTTCCTCCTGATTTTGATTATTTGATTATTAACTTACACGGAATTATGGAAAACAGGAGGAAAAATATTTTTAAAGAAGGAAATAGCAATACGATGAAAGTATTATCCATTCCTTATGAGCGATTTATCCATATATGAATTTTGCAACTGCAAAATTCATCTGTATTCTTCCCATTCGGGCTCGTTCTCAAATATCCATCTGTAATAGTCTCTGCCCTGTAGATTTGAAGATGCCTTCTCATCTGTGATAACTACGCATTTCGGATGGAGCTGGAGCGCAGAAGCCGAAACCATGGAAGTGACAGGCCCCTCCACGGACTTTGCCAGGATCTCGGCCTTGGAACTTCCAACAACAAGAGTAATAACCCTCTTTGCCTCGAGGATTGTTCCTACACCCATCGTGATAGCCCTTTTCGGCATGTCTTCCGGCTTGTCGAACAGCGGAGAATTCTGTGCAATGGTCGTTGGGGTCAGCGCCTTCACGCGTGTCCTCGAGAAAAACGCGGAAAGCGGTTCGTTGAACCCTATATGCCCTGACCTGCCGATTCCCAGAAGCTGCAGATCTATTCCGCCGCATTCCTTGATCGTCTGTTCATACTTCTCGCATTCCCTGTCGAGATCCCTGGCTGTCCCGGAAGGCAGATGCGTGTTCCGGATATCAATATTTATATACTTGAAAAGATGCTCGTTCATGTAGTGGCGGTATGAGTTCCTATGACCTGCTTTAAGCCCGACATACTCATCGAGATTGAACGTGCGGCACAGGGAAAAATCAAGTTTTTCCCTCTTATGGATTTCCGCGAGCTCCGCATAAAGAGGCTCCATCGTGTTTCCTGTGGCGAGACCGAGGACGAGGGTTGGTTTCTCCCGGACAGCCTTGGCGATGATCTTCGCGACAAGCTTCGTCGCCTTCTCTTTGTCGGGACGTATAATGACTTCCATGAATAAGATTCTCCGTTTTCAAGGGATAATTTTATAACCAGTTTGTGCTTTTGCTAATTTTTAACTGGAAATATGTCCTGATTATATGGTAAATTCGCTTTTTCATGGCGCTGTGTTTCCAGCGTTGAACCTGGCATCATGTTTTTTCTCGATCAGCCTGAGTTCCTTCTGGAGCACCGTTATGCCCTTGGCGCAGCTCATCGTGATTGAAATCATCACAAAGATAAAAATCATCACCACAAGCAGGGCTGAACCATCTTCATTTTTCAAAGCATTGTTTTTCATTGTATCTCCCTGACGGATGCATCCGTCCAAGTTATAAATTTGCACCTTTCCCGCCGTCCGCGCCCTTTTTATTGACCGCGATAAAGGAAAAGAGGGGCTTCACTTTCGCCTTTTCATTGCGAACCTTGAGCTCGAGATCCATTTCCCAGGCGGAAAATCCGTCATAGGCGGTATTTGTAAAGCTGCAGGCCCCGATCCTGTCGTTCAAAATCTTCCAGCGGGCGTCGGGCTCAGGTCCGCGGAACTGAAGCGCGTTGTCCCTGTAGGAATAACAGGTTTCCCGTCCGTCCCTGATCAGGAAAAACATGCTGCCTTCACATTTGATCGAGTCGGCGTTTCTCACTTTATCCCGCCACCCGTCGCCGATCTGGGAAATCGCAATTATGTCTTCTGATGCCTTCCTTAAATCATGCGAGTTCTTAAGGAACATATGGAAGCACTGGAATGCCAGCGCCATGACTATTATGAAAATCGCCATATAGACCAGTATCTCGACGAGCGCAATGTATTTCCTGTCAGTTGTTTTCATTTTGTGACCGTCGCCTCCTTTCTTATTTCGCCGATGCCCTTGAAGTCAATCGCCTTCCAGCTGAGGACCAGTCTGACCTTGCCGCCATCCAGCTCTGACACTTCGAGCTTCAAATCCCCGGCGGGCAGATTTTCAAAGGCCTTGCTTGCAATTATAAGCTTGTTTTGGCCGCCGGAGTATTTCCGCCAGGCGCCGGCAGCGAGTATTTCCCTTTGTCCGTCGAGGACCTGTTCAGCAACTGCGCGATAATAGAGGGCTTTCATGTTCCTGCCTTCCTGGCGGAGCCCGTATGCAAGAGGAAAGAGGGCAATTGAAATTATACCAATCGCCACAATCAGCTCCATCAATGCGAAATGCTGTTTGACAGGACGCGTCTTCTGCCGGACTGGTCCGGCCTGTC
The DNA here is from genome assembly GCA_025360875.1 of Lentisphaerota bacterium. Lineage (GTDB taxonomy): Bacteria > Verrucomicrobiota > Lentisphaeria > Victivallales > GWF2-50-93 > GWF2-50-93. The sequence continues at coordinate 11,432 of JANYBI010000192.1, read as the reverse complement.
CAACTCGTCCGATGTCTGCTGTCAGGGAAAGCTGAGGACCAGGTAATTTTTTCATGGTGATCACCATAGGCTTAGGTTTGTTATGACTGATATGAGGCCGCCAAACATCGCGATGGCGACAAGGCCGACCAGTGCGCCGAGGCACAGGATTATCACGGTGGACATCACATGCGCGAACGCCTGCTCCGAACGGAACGCCGATGCATCGAGGAAGGAGCACCAGCCCCTTATCTGGGCATTGAGGGAACTGTCCGCATGCCTCGAGTTGCAGATCCGCCAGGCAAGCTCACCCTTGCTGTCGAAGAGCCCCGTAAGCACGTCCGGAAGCAGATAACCCTGTCCGAGCAGGCTCACTCCGCGCCTGGCAAGGCTGGCGACTGCCTTGTTTCCTGTTGATTTAGCGGCGGCTTCGAGCGCTTCCGGCTCGGGAATACCGGAATCGAGAAGAATCGTCAGCATCGAGGCGAAACCGCCCCTGATCCTGTTCCTCTTCCAGGGAACAAGATAATAGCTGATGTAGTCCACGGATCCCCATGGGCCATGGGCCATGAAGGTCTCAGAAAAAAATAATATTCCTTCTCTGCCCTTTGGCTTCATCAACCGGATAACCATGTTGATGCAATAGATGAAAATATTTGCCGGACGGGCATAGAACACAGAAAGAAATGCCAGCAAGGCTGCAAACAATAGAAGAACAAATGCGATAGCCCCATTGTTGAAACTATAGGGAACAAAGCATTCCTTCAGTATCAGAAATATCAAAAATAATCCGAAAGTCGCCGTTGCTGCAATCATCAAATTGAATATTGTCGATGAATTATTTTTATTCTTATTGATCTTCCCAATCTCCGGAAATCCCGGAATAGCAACGGATGCCTGAATTAGGACAACAATGAGAATGATGGCGTAAACAATAATCGGAATATTTGAAGAGAAGCCGATATTTAAAGATCTGCCTTCTATTTCCCTTGCAATCCATTCCCACTTCGGGAATATAAATGTCGTCAGGAATGCAAAGAGCAGTCCGGAAATGAAGAGGATGAGGAAGGGCAGAAGATAATTCAAGGCGGCCCTTGAACGGCTCTGGTATTGCTTCAGGGATTCGTAGCATGCCGGCAGGATCCTGTCCAGGTCCCCGCACATTACGCCGACCTCCAGTATCCCGATGATGTTTTCGGGCATGAAGCTGTTTTTCCTGATCGCCCCGATGAAACCGTCGCCGGCATCTATGCACGTGGCAACTCTGTCAAATTTGTCACCCAGCTCGTGCTCACCCTGGCGTGAAAGCTCTACAATTGTCTGATCCGGAGACTTTCCGTTCTTCATTCCCGCCCTGATGAGATCAAGGAAGTTCCCTATTGTCTCCTTTTTCCTCAGCGGGGCGGAACAGATGATGTAGAAAAGATGGATGTTGAAGATGAAAAAGAAAACAAGGGCTGCCATTATGAGAGATACGACGAACGTTTCCGCCCCATATCGCTGATTTGAGCTGGCGGCTAAATTGGCAACGACAAAACCGATAATGACCAAGAAGTATATAATTTTAAAAACCATGGCCTGTTTCTCCTTCCATCCAGTATTTTGGTTATCGCCCAAGCATATCAATAATTTTGAACATTGGTGACAGCAAAGCGCCAAATTGGACAACCATCAGCCCTCCGAGAAGCAATATCGAAAAAGGAAGGGAGGTATACATCAGGGTTTCTATTTTAGATTCGGCACGACCCTTATAGGTCTCCGCCGCCGCCCTGAACCCTTCAACGAGATTTCCACCTGCACCACGGACAAGCCACTTGAACGTGCCTGGGAAAAGACGGCTCTGCTGTATGGCGTCAGCCGGGCTGAACCCCTTACTCAAATCATCCTTCACCTTCAGGAATTCATTTTTTACGTCCCCTGTCTCGAGTCCAGAAATGAAACCGAGCGCGTCCGGAAGATCAAGCCCGTTCTGAAGGCAAATCCTTATCATCGATGCGACGTTGGACAGGTTGGCGTCCCTGAACGGATTGATCCGCCACGAAAAATACTTTCTTATGCTTCCAACCGACAAGACGAGGAACAGGAAGACAAGGGAACATATAGCGACTATGCTCGGCAGAAGGATTTCAAAAACAGAGATATTCGAAAAAGCTAAATAGCCGATACCCCAATCTGTGCCCGAATACATGCCTTCTATCTGCGAATAGAACATAAACGGTATGGCCACGGAAAAGGCCAGCATCAATATCAATACTATGGACGGATAGACCATCAGTCCGGAAAGCCTCATGGCCAGTTCAGCCTTCTTACGGTAATAGTCGGCAACGGCGTTGAGCGTCTCAGGCAGCTTGTCCGTCTTCGCGCCTATTACGAGCATTTTCTTGTAGAAGACGTGGAAATTCCTGACATTGACGGCCTCTTCGAAGGGGACGCCATTGGAAAGATCCCTGGCAAAGGCGGTGATCTGGTTCTTGAAAGCGCTGTTCCGCATGGATTCAGCGGTTTTCAGGATGGCGCCCTCGAGCGGTATGCCGCACGAGAGCATGCCGGCGATCTGCTCATTTGCAAAACTTATCTCTTCAAACTTCTGGGTAATCATGTTTATTTTCCTCCGTTTTCTACAATGTAATATCCTAAAGACCAGAAAAGTTGCATGAAGTTATAAGGGAAACTCTAAAAATTCACATTCGGCGCGTTGTGGAAGATTGGTTCATATGGATTTTCCGACCTGAGACTTTGCTCCTTCGCGAGAGGGAAAAATCATTTTCCTTCAAATCAGTCTTCCGAGTTCGGCGGTGTCCGTTATGTTATTGTCGACGAGCCGCTGGGCGTCCTGTCTGAGGGCGTCGGGATTTCCGAGGATGTCCGTCCCTTCGTTCCGGATTCTGCTCCTGAGATCGTCGTTGAGTTCAAGCATTTCCAGCACAGGAATCCTTCCATGGTACCCGCTACCGAGGCACAACGGGCATTCCCTTCCCTTGCAGTCCGGGCATTTCTTTCTTACAAGCCGCTGGTTGAGGATCAAATCAACCGAGGAAAGTACCGCATACTTGTCCTCGCACATGTCCATGAGACGTTCGATCACACCCTTGCAGGAGCCGGCATGGAGCGTGGCTATGACCATGTGCCCGGTGAAGGCTGTCCTGACTGCGATTTTCGCAGTTTCCTCGTCGCGGATTTCGCCGATCACGATCACTTCCGGATCCTGGCGGAGCAGGTGGCGGAGCGCCTCGGGAAAATTGAGCCCTATGGACGCGTTCACTTCGGTCTGCATGATGCCCGGAATCTTCTGTTCCACCGGATCTTCAATGGTGACAATGTTGCGGCCTCCTGAACCTGCAAGTTCGTTGAGACACGCGTAGATTGTCGTCGTCTTCCCGCTCCCCGCCGGCCCGGTGAGGAGGAGCATCCCAGATTTCTTCTTTAGAAAAGATGATATCCTCTTCTCCTTTTCGGGAGATAAACCAAGTTCGCCTACACCGCTCACAGTGGTTTTCTGGAAGAACCGCATGACTATCTTTTCGCCGTCCACTGTTGGATAGGAGGAAACCCGGACATCTTTTCCAAGACCGGCGTCCTTTGCGGAAATCCTGCCGTCCTGGGGATAATTGTTCTGGTAGGTCTTCATGTTCGCCAGGAACTTTATCCTGCCGAAGAGGCGTTCAGCGGTCCGGGAATCGATGGGCGGCAACGGATTCAGGACTCCGTCAAGCCTGGCCGCCACGCTGACGGAACCGTCCTCCATCTGCTGGAGATGCAGGTCGCTGGCGTTCGCCGACGCGGTTTCCGAAAGGAGCTTCTGCAGCAATAGCACCGCCGAATCGGAGCCTGGGTCACAGGTCTGTGGTGTCTTGGACATTTCCGTCATCCTTCAGCTTGTTGATTTTTTTAAGGTTGCCCATTGAAATGGAAAGCGGACTCAAATCCTGCTTGAATGCGATGCTGTTCTTTTCGAACGACAGTGACTCCATGATCTTTCCCGTCTTGTCCGAATCCAGATGTGCCATTGCACCGGCAGGAACTCTGTTCCTGATGTTCATGATGTCTGAAACCATGATCTGATACATGATGAGCCCTGCCGCCAAGATGAAGCTTGCGGCGGCGGGAAGGATTATTCTCCAGTTCAACCTTATCATCAGAGGAACAGGCACCGGCCTTCTTTCAGAGCTGTAAATGTGCCTCCTGACACCGTCGAGGATCTTCATCTGCCGCATTTTCAGTTCTGTCCCGGCAAGACCGAGACTGATTGCAATCTGTTCAAGCGCCAGCGGATTGGCCTTTCCGCGCCATGCCGCGGACGATAGGAGCGAGTCCATCTGCACCATCTCTACGAAGATGTCCTTATTGGCGGGAGATTCCCGGAGCCAGAATTCAAATGTCTTCATCTCGTCCTGGTCGAGACGCCCGTCAAGATATTTCTCAATATATTCTTCATGTTGTTTCATTGTAGGCTGTTTCCCCTGTGATTCTTTCCTGGATGCACTTGCGCAAGGACAACTTGAGGCGGAAGAAGAAGCTCTTCGCCCAAGTCTCGCTGCGATTGAAAAATGAGCATATTTCATTCAAATTCATGTTCTTCTTATATTTCATGTCGATGAATTCCCTGGCGACGTCGGAAACCTTCTCCAGGCAAAGGGCCAGCGCCTTGGAGTTCCTTTCAAAGTCCATATCGTCTACAGTCTGCATTCCGGCGAGTGCATGATCCGCCAGGATGTAGTCGGCATACTTGTTGTGGGCCTGCGCCTTCTGCGCCTTCCTCTTGAGCTCATCCAGGACCTTTACCCTCGCGATGGCGTACAGCCACCCCTGGAAATTTGTGTCATCCTCGTATTCGGATATTTTCTGGTAGGCGAAAATGAAGACGTCCTGGACCAGCTCGTCAATCATGTTCCTGTCGTAGCAGCGGGACGCCACAAAGGCGCGGATTCTCGGCTCAAAAAGCTCCACAATGGGCAGATAATGCTCCTTGCGGCCCCTCTTGACCTCCTTGATATATTCGGATAGATGTTCCATATCCATGCTATACCTACTTTTCCCCTGCCGTTCTGACTCATCTTCCATAATATAATATCCCAAAGGCCGAAAAGGTTGCATGAAGTCCATAATATTTTTGTTTTGGTCTATCTCCCTGATAGCAACAAACCCGAGGGATTGTGGGCCTGTGAAAATCGCCACAAAGATTTCAGTTCTCCCCGTAGTAAGCGTTAAGCTTGGCACTTTAAAGGTAAATAAGCGGGTTAAAACCCACCTTGCTTATGAGGCAAAATATCCAGCTTTACGGTTACCTCCTTTGAAATCTGGCAATTTCCTTTTCTATTAAATAAAATGAATCAAGACTTTATCATAAGGAACGCCCTGGTAATCGACGGCACTGGCAGAAAGCCTTCCGGACACGACGTGGCGGTGAAAAACGGAAAGATCACCGCCGTCGGGGAAAAATTGCCGTCAACAGGGATCAGGACCATCGATGCGGATGGCCTTATACTTTCCCCCGGCTTCATAGACACCCACGGACATTCGGACGTTTCCGTCATAGCCGCGCCTGAATCGACCGGGAAAATATCCCAGGGCGTCACAACTGAAATTTCAGGGAACTGCGGTCTCTCAGTCTTTCCGGTGACAAGACACAACCGCGAACATCTGCAGGAACTATACAAGAACTACAATGTCAAGATAAGCTGGAAGGATGCAGACGATTATTCCGAGCTGATCGACAAAGTGCAGCCCGCAATCAATCTGAGCTCGCTTTGCGGCCATAATACGCTCCGGGCAGCCGTCATGGGATACGGAGACCTGAAACCATCCCTCAGAGATCTCAGCAACATGAAAACACTGCTCGGGATTTCCCTGACCAACGGCGCGGTAGGACTCTCTTCCGGCTTCTTCTACATCCCAGGCAAATTCTCCGAGAAAAAGGAAATTGTCCTGCTCCTCGAAGAGCTTTCCCGGACAAACAAACCCTATACGACCCATCTCCGCAGCGAAGCATCGCTCCTCCTTGAATCAATAGACGAAGCCTTGGATGCTGTCATGAAATCCGGACAGAAAAAACTTCATATAAGCCATCTTAAGACGGCTGGCAGGGACAACTGGCATAAGATTGACGCTGTCTTCCAGCGGATTTCACAGGCCCATCATAACGGAATCCATCTGACTGCGGACAGATATCCATACACGGAATCAATGACCCAGCTCAGCTCCTATCTGCCAGATCCATATGACAGCATGGATGACGTAAAGCTTCATGGACATCTCCAGGATCCTGCGAAGTTCGCAGTATTTGTCGAGGCCCTCAGGCAGTTGCCTGAAGAAAGATGGAAAACCCTCAGGCTTATCAGCACGACTGCGAAGTTCGCAGAAAAAGGATTCGGAAAAACTTTTGCGGATTTCGCAATGGAGTCCGGAATGAAGCCCTGGGACATCTGCGCATCGGTTCTAAAGTATGATACCGCCGGATCCACAGCCGCCTCGGCCGGCATGTCCGAAGAGAACATGAGAAGGATACTGGAACAGGATTATGTCTCCTGCGGTTCCGATGAAACAGCGCGTCCACTTGGTTATTCCCTCGGCAGAAGCCATCCCAGAGGCTTCGGTTCTTTTCCAAGATTCATCAACATCCTTAGAAAGAACATGAGCCTTGAAAAGGTTATAAGAAAAATCACATCTCTCCCCGCCGATATATTCAACCTGCATGACCGTGGAAGAATTGTTGCTGACCATGCGGCTGACCTGGTTCTTTTCAATCCCGACAAGCTCGAGGATACTGCGAACTTCGCAGATCCCCACAGCCTGTCAAAGGGAATCATGAAAGTCTGGGTCAATGGCGTTTTGAGCTATGAAGAGGGGGCGTTGACAGGCAAGCGTTGCGGAAGGTATTTAAGGTAGGGCGGTTTCGCCGAAACCGCCGTTAATAGGACATCTCGGCGAGATGTCCCTACCTATAAAAAACGCCCTACTTTTTTAATACTTCCACGACTTTGAAATCTGTGAATTTCCATTTGCCTTCGATCTTTTTCAGCTTACACTCGACCTCGCGAGTCTCCTCCGCTACCTTGACAGAATCCTTGATCTCACCGTGGAACCTTACAGTGGTCTCAACAACCGCAATGTCATTTTTAATATCGGGGACAATGTCGTAGAAATCCAGACTGATCTTCGAAAACTGCAACCGGCCTCTTGTGGCTTGGGTGGTAATTTCCTCGGGAGTGTACTCTCCTGACATGGCATTCTGCGAGAATGCAAAAGAGCATTTGTCGGCAAAGAGAGTTGCCAGAGCATTGACCTTGTACGCCATGGCGAAAGCAGACTCGCCTTTTTCCTTCGAGACGAGTCCCGAAAGGGAGCTGAACTGCTTCTTGATCTTCTTATTGTCACTCGGAAAAAGATAAAGGTATGCCAATGCGGCAGAAGCCACAAGAACGACAAGTAAGATTAAAACTTTTAATTTCATATTTTTTCAACCACAGAACACACTGAAGACACAGAAATTAAAAACGCGAGGAACATTAATTATACAAATTTATCATTTCCATTCTGTGTAGTCTGTGTGTTCTGTGTTTAAAATCTTTTGGTTATGGCTCCAGGTGTTCTGTGGTTTGTTCTTCCAAGTTTCAAATCACTAATCTTGTCACCAGAGAGGCTTCCCGACTATCCTCCTGGAGGAGGTTTCACCAAACTCATGCCCCAGGATATTCATGTCCCGGTTGTCTCCGACGACATATGTCTTGCCCTCTTCGACCTTCAGTGGCTCGCGGTTCCAGTCGCACGGGAACTTGACATACGGTTCGTCGAGCTCCTTTCCGTCAACAATAAGCCTTCCGTTCCTGAATTCAACTGTCTCGCCCCCGAAGGCGACCACCCGTTTCAGATACATCACCTTGTTGCCGGCAAGCCTGACCATTACAATGTCGCCTCTCCTGGGCTTTGAAAACCAGTATGACGGAGTCCAGCAGAAATTGAATCCTCCGTCATGATAAGTCGGCTCCATGCTCGCCCCCTGTATCCTCATGGGCAGGCAGACATATCCGAAGACGACGTAAGCTACGATTATGACGACTGCAAGCCTTATTAAAAAAACCTTTTTAATCTTCGGGAAAAAGAAATTTTTCAGATGACCGTCTTCCATTTTTATATCCTTTAACCTCAACCACAGAACACACAGATTACATCCGCCTCAGCGCAGAAGCCAATGCGTGACAAGCGGAAATATAAACCGCGAAAGACACGAATTACATCCTTCTTCGCAAAGAAATACTGCGGAGAACAGGCGAAAAAGACACTAATTATTATGCTTTATTTGAATTCATAGGTGAACTAAGCTAACTTAGCACAAAGGGGAGAATTAACATGATACAAGTGAACACCCACAGCGCAAAAACAAACTTGTCGGCACTTCTTATGAAGGTGGAAAAGACAGGGGAACAGGTCACTATCTGCCGGAACGGGAAGCCAATTGCCAGACTTTCGCCTGTCAGGCGCCACGGCAAAGCCGGAAAAACAGCAATGGCCATGCAAGTCATAGAAAAAATGACAGGCAGGGGCACCTCCAATCTTTCGACGGATGAAATCATGGCGCTTACCAGGGAATGACATGGATATTCTTGTCGACAGCAATGTGATACTTGATATTGTCACCGAGGATCACATCTGGTATGGATGGTCTTCCAAAAAGCTTGCCGAATTATCCCAGCACAATAAACTCCTGATAAATCCCGTAATCTACTCTGAAATTTCAATAAGCTTTGAAAGAATCGAGGATCTTGACGATGTGCTTCCTGACTCTTTCTTCATAAGGGAGCAGATCCCCTGGGATGCTGCTTTTCTTGCGGGAAAATGTTTCCTGAAATACAGGAGAAGCGGCGGGACCAGGAGATCACCTCTGCCGGACTTCTTCATAGGCGCCCATGCATCCGTCAGAAACATGTCCCTTCTTACACGCGACAAAGGAAGATACGGTGAATATTTTCCAAAACTGAAAATCATATCCCCATAATTTCCCTGCGTTAAATTATAACGGGCGTAACTTTTGCGTAGACGGGTGGTCTCAGTCAAGTTTTGATTTTATAATCTCCGCTAATTTTAGTCCAATACCGGGGATACGGTCTGCAATTTCGGGGGCAGTCGCCTTCTTCAGGCTTTCAATAGAAGAGAATTCGTTCAGGATCTGCATCTTCCTGTTATGCCCGATTCCCTCTATCTCGTCGAGTATCGATTCCTCTATGCGTTTTTCGCGGAGCTCGCGGTGGTACGAGATCGCAAAACGATGAGCCTCATCACGGACAGCCTGCAGAAGCTTCAAGGCTGGCCTGCTACGATCCAAGACTATCGGTTCAGATTTTTCTGGAAGAAAAATCTCCTCGTTCCTTTTTGCCAGTCCGAGGATCGGTGTCGGCGGATATTTGATAGAGATCAGGGCGGACAAGGCGGCGTTGAGCTGTCCTTTTCCACCATCGACGATAATCAGGTCGGTATCGATCCTGTCCTCAGCCAGCTTTCTCGAGTAGTGCCTCCTGACAACCTCGTCCATCATGGCGAAATCGTCGATCCGATGGACATTCCTTATGCGGAACCGGCGGTAGGATCTATTGTCCGGACGACCATCGCGGAAACAAACCATGCTGGCAACGGCGAATTCACCGGAAATATTCGAGATGTCAAAAGCCTCTATCATCCTAGGTTCCCTGTCGATTCCAAGGGCTGTCTGCAGGTCCTTTACCGATTCCATACCTGAAGCGGATGGAATTGAAGCGAAGCGGAAATTGCGCCTCTTTTCCCCGAAGATTTCTTCGATGTTCGTGAGCATGTCGCGCCATTTGGCTGCAGTCTCATATTTTTTTTCAGCGGCCGCCTTCTCCATCCTGCTGCGAAGTTCGCAGACAACTTCCTCGCAGCCACCTTCGAGTACCTTCATCAGGGAGGCAACCCGCTCCATGTATCCTTCCTTCGTAACTTTCCCGTTGCACGGCGCACAGCAGTCCCTGATCCTGCTGGACATGCAGTGCCGAAAGTCTATTTCGTCTGGAACATCGGCACGGCAGGTGCGCAGGCCGAAATATCTTGTCAGGAAATCCGCAGTACCTCTGACGTCCCCCTTTGGGAAAGGACCGAAATAGCGGGCACCGTCATTCTTCCTCAGCCGCGCGAGCTTTATCCGCGGATACTGTTCATTCAGATCGATCTTTATAAGGAAAAACCTTTTGTCGTCACGGAGGAGGACATTGTATTTCGGGGCATATTCCTTGATGAGGCGTGATTCGAGGATAAGGGATTCCGATTCATTCCTGACAGGCGTCACCTCCCAGGAATCGATGGTATTTATGAGGGAGCTGAGCTTGGGATCCGCAAGCCTGGCACGCGACCTCTGGAAATACTGGGAAAGGCGTTTCCGCAGGTTTGCCGCCTTGCCGACATATATCACGTCTCCGAAGCGGTCCCGGAAAATATAGACTCCGGGCTTCTGCGGAACATCGCCTGGATTGAAAGAGTTTTTTAAATTCATATTTTACCACAATAATAATTTTGCCTCCAGCAAAATTATAAGTTGTAGAACTCCTTCGGACCGGAGTAACAGACTCTCTCAACCAGTTTCTCGGCGACAGGAACTGGAATCTGCCCGTAATCGACCATTTCGCCGATCACGTCGCAGAATATCCTCCTGAACATCTCGAACCTTGATCCATATGACAGAAGTTTCCTGGAATCGGAAACCATTCCTGCGAAATTCGCAAAGAGGTCGACACTTCCGATGTATTCGAGCTGGCGTCTCATTCCGACAGGCGTATCGCAGAGCCACCAGGCAGATCCGAGGTTCACATTGGTGCCAAAGGCCCTGGAGACAGCCGCGAGAGTCGCCTGATGTCCGGGCTCAAGGCAGTAGAGCGCAACTTTCAGCCTGTTGTCGAAACGGTTGAGGAATTTCTTAAGGGGTGGAAGAATGTCCATATGATGGTTGGAAACATCTCCGCCAGCATCGGGTCCGATACCTTCGTACAGGGATTTGCGAATATCGCGGACTGCCCCGATATGCATCTGGAACACCCAGTTTTTCTCAGAATCCATTTCAGCCATTTCCCCAAGGATATAGCTCATGAACATCCCGCATTCCTCGCACTTCGGTTGTTTCCCCGATATGGCGATCTTAAAGGCTTTGTCCGCATCAGATAATTTGGAGTCGCCTGCATATGGAACTTCAAGGCCATGATCGCTCGCAATGCAGCCATTTTCGGCGAAATAATGGTGCGAAAGGCGCAGGACGGATACCAGGTCCTTTACAGATTTTATTTTCATGTTGAATCTCTGTTCAAGCCTGGCGACATAAGGTTTCCAGTTTGGCGAAAAGATGTTCATGGCCTTGTCCGGGCGCCAGGTCGGACGTATTGTTGTTCGTCCCATGGACTTGTTGACCTTCCTGTGATCTTCCAGGAGGTCGACAGGATCATCGGTGGAACACATTA